>NZ_WWVY01000009.1:40515-155458 GCF_009876955.1 Bittarella massiliensis (ex Durand et al. 2017)
GGGGGGGGGGCACTTCTTTTGACCTATATCAACGACTTACTCCCCAAAGAGCTGGCGGTGCAGCCCCTTTTTCTCCAGCAGCAGGGCCAGGGGGATGCCCAGCAGGTAGACTATGGTGACCTCGCCCACCGCCACCCAGAGGGCGTTGGTGAAGAAGACCGGCAGGGTGAACGCCTCGCCGGGCACCAGCCAGATGGTCAGCTCGACGCCCACCACCACCGCGTTCCACAGAACCGGCATCAGCGCGGGGAGGAGGGGGAGCCGCCGCACCCGCACCCGGCGCAGGGCGCGGGTGCAGAGGGCGGCCCCCAGGGTGGCCAGGGGGCCGAAGACGATGTCCACCACCTCCATGGGGCTGCCCAGGTTGCCCACAATGCAGCCCACCGCCAGGCCGGGCACGGCGGCGGGGGTAAAGAGGGGCAGGATGCACAGCGCCTCGGACAGGCGAAACTGCACCATGCCGTAAGCGAGCCCCAGGGCGTTGGAGAGGTAGGTGAGGGCTACATAGAGGGCGGCGATCATGCCGGCCTGCACCAGGTAGCGCGTCGGGTTCCTTCGTTTCATCATTTCATCCATCCTTTAGTTTTATTTTGGGTCAGGAAGGTCTCGAACTGACCGCGCCGCCGGAGAAGGGCCCGGCAGACGCAACTCCTAGAATAGCGCATTTTTCGGCAGAAAACAAGCCTCTTTTCGCTGCCGAAAAGAGGCTTGTGGGGGGCGCTGGGAAGGGGAAAATCAGCGGGTGAAATAGGCCCTGGCCACCTCCAGGGTGCGCTCGATGTCCTCGCTCTGGTGGGCGTTGGAGAGGAAGATGGCCTCGAACTGGGCGGGGGCGAAGTAGCAGCCGTTTTGCAGCATATGGCGGAAGTAGAGGCCGTAGGCGTCGGTGTCGGCGCGGCGGGCGCTGGCGGCGTCCACCACCGGGCCGGGGGTGAAGAAGAGGCAGCCCAGGGAGCCCACGCTGTTGACGGTGCAGGGCGCGCCCCTCTCCCCGATGATCTCCCGCAGCCCGTCAAAGAGCTCGGTGGCGCGGGCGGCGGCCCGGGCGTAGACCTCCGGGTGGCCCTTGAGGATGCGCAGCTGGGCCAATCCGGCGGCCATGGCCACCGGGTTGCCGCTGAGGGTGCCCGCCTGGTAGACCGGCCCCACCGGGGCGATCTGCTCCATCACGTCCCGGCGGCCGCCGTAGGCCCCCACCGGCATCCCCGCGCCGATGATCTTGCCGAAGGTGGTCAGGTCGGGCTGTACCCCGTAAAAGCCCTGGGCCCCATCGAGCCCCAGGCGAAAGCCGGTGATCACCTCGTCGAAGATGAGGAGGGCCCCCTCTTTTTTGGTGATCTCCCGCAGCCCCTGCAAAAAGCCGGGGGCGGGGGGGACCAGCCCCATGTTGGCGGCCACCGGCTCCACGATGACGGCGGCGATCTGCCCGGGGTTGTCGGCAAAGAGGGCGCGCACGCTGCCCAGGTCGTTGTAGGCGGCGGTGAGGGTGTCCTCCGCCGTGCCCGCGGGCACCCCGGCGCTGCTGGGCACCCCCGCGGTCATAACGCCGGAGCCGGCCTTGACCAGCATGGCGTCGCAGTGGCCGTGGTAGCAGCCGTCAAACTTGACGATCTTGGGGCGGCCGGTGTAGCCGCGGGCGGCCCGCAGGGCGCTCATCACCGCCTCGGTGCCGGAGTTGACCATCCGCACCATCTCGACGGAGGGGACCAGCTCGCAGATGAGCTCGGCCATCTCCACCTCCTTTTCGGTGGCCGCGCCAAAGGAGAGGCCGCTCCCCGCCGCCGAGATCACCGCCTCGCGGATGGCGGGGAAGTTGTGGCCCAGGATCATCGGCCCCCAGGAGCCGATGTAGTCGATGTAGCGGTTGCCCTCCACATCCCAGATGAACTGCTTGTCCGCCTTGCGGATAAAGCGGGGGGTACTGCCCACCGCGGCAAAGGCCCGCACTGGGCTGTTGACCCCGCCGGGGATGTGCTGCACCGCCCGGGTAAAGAGCTCTTCCGAACGGCCCATCAGCCGATCCTCCCTTCGTCCATCCACCCGGCCAGCTCCTTGGCGTAGTAGGTGATGAGGATGTCCGCCCCGGCCCGGTAGACCGAGAGGGCGGCCTCGCAGGCCACCGCCGCCTCGTCGATGAGGCCGGCTGCCGCCGCGGCTTTGATCATGGCGTACTCCCCGCTGACGCTGTAGGCCGCGCAGGGGAGGGGGAAGGCCTGGGACACGTCGCGGATGACGTCCAGGTAGGAAAGGGCGGGCTTGACCATCAGCAGATCGGCCCCCTCCTCCACGTCCAGGGCGGCCTCCTTTATGGCCTCCCGCCGGTTGTGGGGGTCCATCTGGTAGCCGCGGCGGTCGCCAAAGGCGGGGGCGCTGTCCGCCGCCTCCCGGAAGGGGCCGTAAAAGGCCGAGGCGTATTTCACCGCGTAGGAGAGGATGGGGACATCGCTGCGGCCGGCCCCGTCCAGCGCCCGGCGGATGGCCCCCACCCGCCCGTCCATCATGTCGGATGGGGCCACCATGTCCGCCCCTGCCCCCACGTGGGAGAGAGCGGTCCTGGAGAGCACCTCCAGGGTCTTGTCGTTGTCCACCGTCTCCCCGTCCAAGATGCCGCAGTGCCCGTGGGAGGTGTACTCGCAGAGGCAGACGTCGGTGATGAGGTAGAGTTCGGGGAAGGCCGCCCTGGCCTGGCGCAGCGCCCGCTGCACCACCCCGTTTTCGTCCCAGGCGCCGCTGCCGCAGGCGTCCTTCTCGGCCGGCAGCCCGAAGAGGAGGACGGCGGGCACCCCGGCCTTCACCACCTCTTCGAGCCCCTGGCAGAGGGTGTCGGGGCTGTATCGCAGCTGGCCGTAGAGGGAGGGGATCTCCTCCACCACGCCGCTGCCCTCCCGCACAAACAGGGGGTAGATCAGGGAGGACTTGTCCACCCTGGTCTCCCGCACCATCTCCCGCAGAGCGGGGTTCCCCCGCAGGCGGCGGGGGCGCTTGGTCATATCCATATCGGCAATGCTCCTTTGCAGGTGATTTCTGTGGTGAAAAAGGGGGGGATCACTCCCCCCGGGGCCGGGCCGAGCGCCGCAGCGCCTCGATGCAGTCTCGGTAGAGGGTGCGGTCCAGCTCCTCCCGCAGGCCGTAGAGGAGGCGGGCGGCCGCCTTTTCGCAGGCGTCCCGCGCCCGGCGCTCCAGTTCGGCCGCCGCCTCGGGCCCGGCGGCCAGCTTGGCGATGGGCCGCTCCAGCCGGGCGGCCGCGTCGTCGGCCACCAGGGCCGCCACCTCCCGCACGGCGGGGAGATGGGGGCGAAAGTCGCACCAGTCGCAAAACCCGTCCGCGGCGGCCTGCAAAATGGCCTCGGCCCGCGCCACCTCCTGGCGACGGGCCTCCCCCTCGCCGCCCCCCTCCAGGTCGTCGATGTCGTAGAGGGTGACGCCGGGGAGCGCCCCCAGCCGGGAGGAGATGTCCCGCGGCACTGCCAGGTCGATGAGCACCCGCTCCGCCCCGTCGGCGAGGACGGGGGCCGCCTCTTCGTAGCGGAGGGTGTGGTGGGGGCTAGCGGTGGCGCTGACGAGGGCGCGGCAGCGGGCCAGCCCCTGCAGCCGCTCGTCGTAGCGGATCACCCGGCAGCCTGCGGGGATCTTGACCTCCCCCGAGCGGTACTGCCGCACCGTCATCTCCACCCGGCAGCCCAGGGAGACCAGGGTGGAGGCGGCCAGCCGGCCCATCTCCCCGTTGCCGATGACCAGGCAGGGGAGCCCCTTTAAATCGGGAAAGTGGCGGCAAATCAGGTCGGCCGCCCGGCTGGCGGAGGAGCTGTCCATCGCCGTCAGCCGCACCGAGGTCTTGACCTCTTTGGCGGCGGTGACGGCCGAGAGGAAGAGGCGGTCGAGCACCCCGTCGGCGCTGCCGCAACTGCGGGCCAGGGTCAGGGCGCCCTTGACCTGGGCGATGATCTGGTCCTCCCCAAAGACCCGGGAGCGCAGCCCGCAGGCCAGGGCGAAGAGGTGGTCCACCGCCGCCCGCCCCCGGCGGACGGCAAAGGGGATGTCCGCCGGGTCGGCCCCCTTGAGGGCGCCCAGCAGCGCGGCGGGGTCGAGGGCCGCCCCCTCGGCGCAGGAGAGCCAGAGCTCGGTGCGGTTGCAGGTGGAGAGGAGGACCGCCCCCTCGAGCGCGGGCTGTTCGGCCAGCCGGGACAGGGCCTCGGCCGCCTCGGCCTTGGTGAAGGCAAAGCGCTCCCGCAGTTGCAGGGAGGCGCGGTGATGGTCGATGCCCGCCATGGCGATATTCAAAAGCGCTCACCCCCAAAAGAAAGAAGCCCCGCGAGGGGCAGTGAAAATCTCTCTTTTCCCATTTTACGACAATCGCCCCAAAAGCACAAGGCAAAGAGGGGGGCGGCCGGGGGAGAATTTGGCGGTCTCTCCGCCCCCTTCTTTGGGCAAAAAAGAGAGCCGGCGGTTTCCCGCCGGCTCTGTCCAGTGGACAATACTTGCAAACGCCAAAAAATAAAGGTACACTGGACAAGAACTAGTCTGTCCCCGCCGCGGGGTATTTATGCGAAAAATCGGGGAAAAACAAAATTGACAAGCCCCGGTGGGTGTGCTAGAATATGAATGTTATTTTGAGGTCTTGAGCGAGAAAAAATTCTATTCGGAGGGTTCGCCGTGAATACAATTCAAATCGTAGCGGGCGTGTTGCTGATCATCGCCTGCCTGGTAATCATCTTGATGGTGATGATGCAGGAGGCCACTTCCGGCATGTCCGGCGCCATCAGCGGCGGCGCGACGCAGTCCTACCTGGGGCGCTCCGGCGGACGGACCCCGGAAGCTCTGCTGAGCAAGTGGACCAAGATCGCAGCGGTCGCCTTTTTTGTACTGACAATTTTAGTCGGCGTACTTGAAATATTTTTTAAGTAAGATGAGAAAAAGCACCCTGCCGGATGTGCAGGGTGCTTTATTTCGCAAAAAATTCGTCGGATATTGTGGATGAAAAGACAGTTGGGCCGGGACGGCCCCTGGGAAAAGGACAGGTGAACGACCATTAAACTGAAAGAAACGGTAGAGAAACAGCTGCGGGAATCCCGTCAGCCCTACATGAACATGAAGCTGCTGTGCACCCGGATGCCCAGCTTTCAGAAGTACCAGATCCGGGCCTGCCTCAACGAGCTGGAGAGGGAGGGCAAGGTCTACTTCTCCAAGGAGAGCGGCTACGCCCTCTGCTCCCGGCTGGGCATCGTCAGCGGCACGGTGGTCAAGGTGGCGGGCAAGTTCGGCTTTGCCCAGCTCGACGACGAGGAGGGCACCCAGGTCTTCATCCCCGGCCGCTTTTTGATGGGGGCCATGGCGGGGGAGAAGGTGCTGCTGAAGACCCGCCCCAGCCGCACCGGCCAATCGCTGGAGGGCGAGGTGCTCCACGTCACCCCCGACCCCGACGGCGGCTACATCGGGGTGCTGCACCAGGCCGGCCAGAGCTGCTGGGTGGTGCTCGACTCGATGCCCAAGACCGACATCCAGGTGCGCCCCTCCAGCGTGGGGACCGCCAAGGACGGCGACAAGGTGATGGTCAAGCTGGCGGTGCGAGGCAAGAGTCACTTCAGCCACGTGGCCGAGGTGGTCACCGTCTTCGGCGACAGCAAAAAGGCCAAAAACTGCTGCGACGCCATCCTGGTGGAGAACAAGGTCAAGCTGGACTTTGACGAGGCCACCCTGCAGGAGGCCGCGGCTGTGGGCGAGCGGGGGGTGGACCCCGCCGACTTTGCCGGCAGAGAGGACCTGCGGGACTGGTGCATCTTCACCATCGACAGCAAGGAGACCAAGGACATCGACGACGCCATCTCCTTTCGCCAGGTGGAGGGCGGTTTCGAGCTGGGGGTGCACATCGCCGACGTGTCCCACTACGTGAAGCGGGGCAGCGCCCTGGATGCCGAGGCCTTTGAGCGGGGCACCTCGGTCTACTACGCCAACGCGGTGGTGCCCATGCTGCCGGTGGAGCTCTCCAACGGGGTCTGCTCCCTCAACCCCGACGAGGACCGGCTGGCCCTCTCCTGCATCTGCAAGATGGCCCCCTCGGGCGAGATCCTCGGCTACCGCATCGCCAAGACGGTGATCCGCTCCTGCAAAAAGTGCGCTTACAGCGAGGTAAACGCACTTCTGGACGGCACCGCCACCCCCGAGGTGGAGGCGGCCTACGCCCAGGTGAAGGAGACCCTTTTGCAGATGGGCGCCTTCGGCAAGGTGCTGGAGGCCCGCCGCTTTGGCCGGGGGGCCATGAACATCGAGAGCATGGAGGCCAAAATCGTCATCGACGAGAACGGCGATCCGGTGGACATCCTGGTGAGGGACCGGGGCGACTCGGAGAAGATGATCGAAGAGTTCATGCTCACCGCCAACGAGGCCGTGGCCCGCTTTGGCAGGGAGAAACAGCTCCCCTTTGTCTACCGGGTGCACGAGGACCCCGACCCCGAGCGGTTGGAAGTGTTGCAGGGGATCGTCAAGGCCTTTGGCCACCCCTACCTGAAAATCAAGGCCGGGGCCCCCTCCAAGGTGCTGGCCGATGTGCTGGATGTCACCCGGGGCAAGCCCGAGCAGATCCTCATCCACAAGATGGTGCTGCGCTCCATGGCCAAGGCCAAGTACGCCGAGACCCCTCTGGGCCACTACAGCCTGTCGCTGCACGACTACACCCACTTCACCTCCCCCATCCGCCGCTACCCCGACCTCTCGATCCACCGCATCCTCACCGACTATCTGGACGGGGTGCCGGCCGAGGAGATCAAAAAGCGCTACGGCGAGTTTGTCAAGGAGGCCGCCCTTCAGTCCACCAACCGCGAAATCGGGGCCATGCTGGCCGAGCGCTCCTGTGACGACGCCTACAAGGCCCAGTACATGGAGCGGTTTGTGGGCCAGGAGCTGGACGGGATCATCTCCGGCGTGGCCAGCTACGGCTTTTACGTCCAGCTGCCCAACACCGCCGAGGGACTGGTGCGGCTGGCGACCATCGAGAACACCGACTTTGAACTGTCGGAGGACGGCACTAAGCTGGTGGAGGAGCGCACCGGCCGCACCCTGCGCATCGGCGACCCGGTCAGGGTCAAGGTGCGGGCGGTCAACGTCTCCCTGGGCCAGGTGGATTTTGACCTGGCAAAATAGGATTTTTCCCCCGAAAACGCCTTTGCGAGGGCGGAGCTGCGGCTCCGCCCTCTTTTTGCGCCCGGGTGCGGGTTACTAAAACCTTCCCCCGCTGCATACAAATGGTAGCGACCGGGCAGACTACCACTACCGACAGCGAAGCGGAAGGGGGATTTCCCAGTGGAAGCGATCATCAAGGCGCGCGCGAGCGCGCGAGACTGGCTGCGCCGGGCCAAAGGCGAGGAGCAGCCTTCCGACCTGGAGCAGATATTGGGGGACATCGCCCGCACCAACGACGAGTTGGCGGCGGCGGTCAACCGGTTCAACTTTTCCTGTGACGACCTGCTCATCGACGCGGCTGCCTTTGAAATGCAGGCGCTGGAGAGCAGACTCGCCTTTCTCTACCGCAAGGCAAAGGAAAAGGGACTGCACATCGGGGCGCAGGGGTGAGCCCTGCCCCCGCCATAAAAGGGGATGGAAAACAGGATGGACAGCTATACCTGGGCCCTCATCGCGGTGGCGGTGGTGGCCGTGCTCTGCATGATCTGGGCCTTTTCGCGGGGGCGGCACCCCTGTCCCACCGCCCTCTTTACCGGCCTGGCGGGCATCTGCGTTCTGCTGCTGCTCAACGTGCTCTCGCCCTTTATCGGGCCGACCCTCAAGCTCAACTTCTACACCTGCGGCGCCTCGGCGGTGCTGGGGGTGCCGGGGGTGGTGGGGATGCTCTTCTTGAAATTCCTCTTTGGGCTGTGAGGGTACATAGGAGCTCCGGCGGGCCAAGGCCCCAGGGGGAGAAAAAAGGCATTCGGCCCAACCGGGCCGAATGCCTTTTTTTGCGGCGGTTTTCCAATCTGCCCTGCGCGGTGGAGAAGGGGGCGGCGGTTTTCCCCGATCCCTGCAGCGCGGAGACAAAAAACAGGCGGGCGCCCCAACGGGAGCGCCCGCCTGTTTTTTATTGTTCGGTGCGATCTACTGCTCGTAAACGCCCGAGATTAGCCACTTGTCACCGTGCTCGACGACGGTCACCTTCAGGGTGGAGTCCACGTAGGGGGCGGCGGCGACGATCTCTTCCATCTTGTCAAACAGCTGGGGGGCCAGGGCGTCGGTCAGCTTCTGCTGCATGGCGGCCTCTCCCTCGTTCTGCATGACTTCCAGCAGCTCGTCCATGTGCTCCAGCGCGTAGGTCTGGCCCAGGAGGGCGAACTCCTCAGAGGCGGTGGAGAAGTCGATGCTGTCAAAGTCGAGCTGTTTGATGTTGACGACGGCGTAGGCCTCGCCGTTTTTCTCCTCGGCGCTCACCAGGGTGTACTCTTTGATCACCTTGCCGACCACGTTTTTGAAGAAGTCTTTGGCCTCGGTCTGGAAGACCTCGCCCATCTCGTCGGCGCCGAAGGACTCGTCGAGGGTCTTCTCAAACTCGACCAGCCCCATCTCGTCGGAATAGCCCTCTTCACAGGCCGCGCTCAACGCCTGCACGTCCCCCGCCTGCATGGCGGTGAAGTAGCTGTCCACGGCGTTTTTGATGGCCTCTTTGTTGTTTTTTCCACAGCCGGTCATGGAGACGCAGAGCGCCAGGACCAGTGTGAGTGTTGCCAGTTTTTTCATATAATCCCTCTTTCAAAAGAAATGTTGTTGCCATTATACCACAGATACAAAAATTTGTGGACTGTTTTGGCCGCAAAACCGAAAAATCGGGGGAAAAGGCGAACAAACGACAGCGAAAGGGGAGGAGGATGTCTGTCCGACCGACAGCGCAAAAAAGAGAGCCGCTTTAGACGGCTCTCTTTTTTGCGGAGGGGGAAGCTGGACCTACCGGGAGAGCTGGGTGATGACCCAGCGGTCGTTCTGCTTTTCGAGTTTCACCTCAAAGGTGTAGTCTACCGCCTTGATCTTGTCCACACTTTCGCCCATCTTTTGAAAGAGGAGAGGGGCCACCCCGTCATAGAGTTTTTTCTTCATGGCCGCCTCTCCCTGGGTCTGCATGACGGCAATCAGCTCGTACATGTGGTCCTCGGTGTACTGGTTGCCCAACTCCTGCACCAGCGCCGTGTTGTCCATGGGGAGCTGGCCCAAGTCGAGCATCTTGACGCTGAGGGTGGCGACCGCCTTTCCTTTTTCGATGGAGAGGCTGTCCAGCTTGTACTCCTTGACAAATTTGGCGATGGTGTCTTTGCCAAACTGCTCGGCCTCACTGCGGAAGACGTCGCCGAATTGGTCGGTGACAAATCCCTCCATCACCTCGGCAGAGAGGACCATGGTGGTGTGGTCCGAGAGATCGTCGTCGCAAAAGTCCTTGGCCCCGCTCAGATCCCCCGCCTGAAAGGCGGCAAAATAGCCGTTGACCACCTCTTGAATGGCCTTTTCGTCCTTGTTGCCGCAGTCGGTGAGGGCCAGGCAGAGCACAACGACAAGGGCGGTACTGATGAACTTTTTCATATTCCTTCTCCTTTCGCGGGCGGTCGCCTAGACGGGTCGGCCGCCCTCTCAAAGCGCTCTGCCGGGGATGGGGCATCCCCCTCTTTTTTGCCGGCAGGCGGCTTTTTTACAGTTCCTGAATGCGATCGATGCGCCACTCGCCGTCGTTTCCCTTGAGGGTCAAAACGCAGGCGAAGTCGACGGACTCGATCTCGTCGACCTGTTTGCAGAGGTCATCGTAAATCAGGGGGGCGACAGCATCGTAGAGCCACTGTCCCATGGCGTCCTCCCCTTGGGAGCGCAGGATGGCGGCCAATTCGTACAGATGGGTGTCGGTGTACTGGGTGATGATGGCCTCCGGCTCCAACTGCAGGGGCAACTGGTGGAAATCAATGGACTTGCCGCGAACCGTCACCCTGGCCGTTCGCTCTTTGGTGGGAGAGCCCTTCTCGATTTCAATGCTCTCGATGGCGTAGCTGGGGACAAACTTGCTCAAGGCGTGCTGGAGAAACCGCTCCCCCTCCTGGCGGAAGGTGTCGCCCAGGTTCTCGCGGAGGAGAACGTGGATCAGGTCGTAGTAGTAGGCGACCTTGTCCTCGATGCGGAAGGTGCCGGAATCGTAGCGCGGGGTGCAGCTCTCCTCCGTTGCCCTCTCCCACTCGCCCTCCTGCACGGCGGCAAAGAAATTGTTGACGGTGCTCTCAATGGCCTGCTGATCCCTCTTCCCGCACCCCGAAAGGGCGAGGCAGAACAGGGCGGCCAACAGGATGCTTCCCCATTTTTTCATGTCACTTCCCCCTTTTGCAAACGCCCTTTTCCCGGCGGGGCGCTCTGCGCTTCCGTCTAGTTGGGCCGGGTGCGGCTGACCAGCTACCTTCCATCGGCCTGTTTTAGGGTCATCTCCATCTCAAAATCCTCTGCCGGGGCGCTGTCCACCGAAGTGCGCATCTTCTCAAGGAGGAGGCCATAAAGCCCTTCGGAGATCTTTTCCTCCATCGCCTTTTCCCCTTGGGTCTGCAGGACGGCGGCAGCTCGTAGAGGTGCTCATTGACGCACTGGGTGCCCAAATCCTCGTTGTACACAGGGAAGGAGTCGTTGAGCAGGTCGATCTTCTTTCCGGTGAGAACGGCGGTGGCATGGCCATTCTCCTCCTTGGCGCTCACCAGGCTGTATTGGCGAGTGGTATGCGCGGCCAGGTACTTGGCGAATGCCTGTCCCCGTTTCTCAAATCCGCCGCCCAGCGAGGTGGTGCCGAATTCCGCCTTCATGGCATTGCAGTAAAAGCGGATTTTGTACTCGTCGGTGAAGTTGTCGGTGCACAGTTCGTCCAGCCCCTCCAAATCGCCCGCCTGCAGGGTGGCAAAGTAGCCGTTGACGGTGTCCTAGATTGCCTCCTTGTGGTTGGCCCCACAGCCGGTGAGGACCAGCGTCAGGGCGAGGAACAGTGCCGGCGCCCCGCCGGACGTCCTCTTCATGTTCCCCCTCTTCTCGGTTGGATTAGCGATTTCTTTCGACTTGTTTCGACAGAACTTTTTATTATTATAGCACACAAAACAAAAGAGAGAATGATTTGTGAAAAGTTCTATGACAGTGTAGAAAAACGAAGGCCAAAATTGTGCAGGGGGACAGGGGAGGAGGACAATTTTACGGCGGGGCAAAATGGCCCTAGCCTCTTCTAAAAAGCAGAAAGAGAGGTGGATGAAGGGGGGATTGTACGAACGGCTGTTGTCACTGGATAAAGAAGTTTTTTGAGAGGGCCTATCTCCCCGCCTGGGGTCGGTTGACGGCGGAGTTGCACAGCGATTTTTGGGAGTGCGGCGGGGATATTTCTCTCCTTGACAGGGAGGCGGCGACCCTGCCCGCCTGCGGAGCGGACGGAGGGATTTCCATCTACAACTTTGCGGTCAAGGTCCTCTGCCCGCGCCGCTATCCGGCCCGGTATTTGACCCGCACGGGCGGCAGGATTTTTGACTGGGCCTCCATCTGGGAGGAGAAAGCTGTTGCCTCGCCGCTGCCAAGCGATGCCTTTGCCGGCGAGAGGGGGTGGGTGGGGGTGCGGGCGGGATGCTGCCGCAAAAAAGAGAGGGGCGCCGGTCCGGCGCCCCTCTCTTGGGCAGATCGCTCTATTTTCCCAGCTTGTCCTTGCCGCCCATGTACATCCGCAGCGGCTGGGGGATGGCTACGGTGCCGTCTGCCTGTAGGTTGTTCTCCAGATAGGCGATGAGCATCCGCGGCGGGGCCACCACCGTGTTGTTGAGGGTGTGGGGGAAGTAGTTTTTCCCGTCGGCCCCCTTGACGCGGATGCCCAGCCGCCGGGCCTGGGCGTCGCCCAGGTTGGAGCAGCTGCCCACCTCGAAATACTTTTTCTGGCGGGGGGACCAGGCCTCCACGTCCAGGCTCTTGACCTTCAGGTCGGCCAGGTCGCCCGAGCAGCACTCCAGGGTGCGCACCGGGATATCCAGGCTGCGGAAGAAGTCGACGGTGTTCTGCCACAGCTTGTCGTACCACATCATGCTGTCCTCGGGCTTGCAGACCACCACCATCTCCTGTTTTTCAAACTGGTGGATGCGGTAGACCCCCCGCTCCTCAATGCCGTGGGCGCCCACCTCTTTGCGGAAACAGGGGGAGTAGCTGGTGAGGGCCTGGGGCAGCTCGGCCTCGGGGAGGATGGTGTCGATGAACTTGCCGATCATCGAGTGCTCGCTGGTGCCGATGAGGTAGAGGTCCTCCCCCTCGATCTTGTACATCATGTTCTCCATCTCGGCAAAGCTCATCACCCCGGTGACCACGTTGCTGCGGATCATGAAGGGGGGCACATAGTAGGTGAAGCCCCGGTCGATCATAAAGTCCCGGGCGTAGGAGAGGATGGCCGAGTGCAGCCGGGCGATGTCCCCCTTGAGGTAGTAAAAGCCGTTGCCGCTGGTGCGCCGGGCGCTGTCCAGGTCGATGCCGTCGAGCCCCTCCATGATGTCCACGTGATAGGGCACCTCAAAGTCGGGCACCACCGGCTCGCCGAAGCGCTCGATCTCCACGTTCTCGCTGTCGTCCTTGCCGATGGGGACCGAGTCGTCGATCAGGTTGGGGATGACCAGCATCCGCTCGCGGATCTGCTGGGTCAGCTCCTCCTCCTTGGCCTTGAGCTCGCTCAGCTCCCCGGCGATGGCGGCCACCTTGGCCTTGGTCTTCTCGGCCTCTTCCTTAAGCCCCTTGCCCATCAGGGCGCCGATCTCCTTGCTGATGGAGTTGCGCTGGCTGCGCAGCAGGTCCCCCCGGGACTTGGCCTCGCGGAACTCCCGGTCCAGCTTTACCACCTCGTCCACCAGGACCAGCTTTTCCTCCTGAAATTTTTTCTTGATGTTCTCCTTGACCCGCTGGGGGTCCTGCCGCAGCAGATTGATGTCCAGCATCGCTTCTCTCTCCTCTTCTTTCAAAGCTGTGGGGCAACAAAAAAGCCCCTCGTCCCCAGCTGCCCTCTCGGCGCTGTTGGGACGAAAGGCATTCCTTCCGCGTTGCCACCCAAATTGCTCGCCCCTGCAGGGCGGCCTCTCGACAGTGCGGTAAAGGGCACCGGCCTTCGGCTCGTCGCCGACAGCTCGGGGGTGGAAAGGCCCGTCCCTCCCGCCGGTTTGCACCAACCACCGGCTCTCTGGGCGGATTCGCGGACCGCAGTTCCCGTCGTCGCTGTGAAATGCTGTTTTCTTGCCTTCAGTATACCCCATTTTTCCCCGCCGTGCAACCAAAATGCAAAAAAGTCCGCCTGCTTGGAGGAGGGCCGTATTTCGCAAAAACACAGAAATTCTCAATAAATATCCGCCCCCTTTTCTGGTACAATGGAAAAAATGGGAGAAGAGGGGGATGCGCAGATGGGCGAGACGGTGTTGGTGGTGGACGACGAGCGGGAGATCGCCGACCTCATCGAGGTGTACTTGAAAAACGAGGGCTTTGCGGTGCGGACCTTTTACCGGGCCAAAGACGCCCTGGCCTGCATCGCCGGGGAGAAGATCGACCTGGCGGTGCTGGACGTGATGCTCCCCGACGGGGACGGCTTTGCCCTCTGCCGCAAAATCAGGGAGGAGCACACCTTTCCCATCCTCCTGCTGACGGCCAAGGGGGAGGAGACCGACAAGATCACCGGCTTTGCCCTGGGGGCCGACGACTACGTCACCAAGCCCTTTCGCCCCCTGGAACTGGTGGCCCGCGTCAAGGCGCAGCTGCGGCGCTACACCCGCTACAACCCCGCCGCGGCCCGCCCCGACGGGCTGCTGGTGCGGGGCGGGCTGACCGTCGACCCCGGCACCCACGAGTGCACCCTCGACGGGAAGCCCCTGGTGCTCACCCCCACCGAGTTTGCCATCCTGCAGATCCTCTGCGAGGAGCGGGGGCGGGTGGTCGGTTCAGAGCAGCTCTTCGCCCAGATTTGGGGCGAGGCCTATTTCACCAAGAACAACAACACCATCGCCACCCACATCCGCCACCTGCGCGAGAAGATGGGCGACTCGGTGGAGCGGCCGAAATACATCAAGACGGTGTGGGGAGTGGGGTATAAAATTGAGGGGTAACGGCTGGCGGCAAAAGCCCTATCGGCAGATGATGCGCAAGGTGTTCGGGCGGGTGCTGGGCATTGCCCTGCTGGCGGTGGTGACGGTGGCGGTGCTGCGCTCGGCCGGGCGGGGAAAGATCGGCAACTGGATCGCCGGGTGCATCAGCACCTACCTGGGGGTCAGCTGGGAGACCGCCGCCCGGCTCTACTTCAACTATGTGCGCCAGAACCTGGACATCTTTTTGTGGGTGGCCATCGTCGTCTTCTTCCTCCTCTTTTTCTGGGCGCTGTTGAGCTGGTTCACCGGCTACTTTGACGAGATCATCGCCGGGGTGGACTGGCTGGCCGGCGGGAAGGGGGAAAATCTGGTCCTCCCGCCCGAACTGGATTTTATGGCCGAGAAGCTGGGGGCGGTCAAAGACGAGTTGGAGCGCAGCGCCGCCGCCGAGCGGGAGGCCGAGCGCCGCAAAAACGACCTGGTACTCTACCTGGCCCACGACATCAAGACCCCCCTCACCTCGGTCATCGGCTATTTGAGCTTGCTGGACGAGGCGCCGGATATGCCCCCCCAGCAGCGGGAGAAGTACATCCGCATCGCCCTGGAAAAGGCCGGCCGCCTGGAGGGGCTGGTGGGGGAATTCTTTGAAATCACCCGGGACCTGCTGCAACAGGAGGCCCTTTCCCGCCAGCCGGTGGACCTCTGCTGCATGCTGGTACAGGTGGCCGACGAGACCTATCCCCAGCTGGCCGCCGGGGGGCGGCAGGCGAGGCTGCACCTCCCCCCCTCGCTCTGTGCCTGGGTCGACCCGGACAAGATGGCCCGGGTCTTTCAAAACCTCCTCAAAAACGCCGTCGCCTACGGCGCGCCGGAGGGCGACATCCACATCTTCGGCAATCGGACAGGGGAGAGGGTCTCTGTCTGCTTTGAGAACGCCGGCGACATTCCCCAGGAAAAGCTGGAGGCGATCTTTGAGAAGTTTTACCGGCTCGACGCCTCCCGGCAGACGGCCACCGGCGGCGCAGGGCTGGGGCTGGCCATCGCCCGGGACATCGTGCAGCGCCACGGGGGAAACATCCGGGCCGAGAGCGGGGGCGGGCGCATCGCCTTCACCGTCGACCTGCCGGTGGGGACTGGCAGAGGGCCATCAGGACCGGCGAGATAGATAAAGAGGAGCGGGCGGTTGCCGAACGGGGCAGCCGTCCGCTCTCCCTTTGCCGCCCGGCCTTTTTGGCCGGTCTCGCTTCCGCGCCGCCTGCTCAAGGGGGTTCCCGCGCCATCCCCCCTCGGCAGAGTTCCTGCTGCCTTTTCCGTGCCGCCTCTCCTCCCGCGGTTTTCCCGCGCTGCCGCTCTCATCCCCGCTTGCCGATTTTTCTGCGCGACCCCTCCCGGGCGCCATTACGTCAGTTTTCCGGCGCCGCTGCTCTCGAGCAGCCTCCCATCGGTTTCCCCAGCCCCCATTCCCAGCCCTTCTTCTTGCTGAATTTCCTGCGCGGCAGCGCCCAGTCGCCCTCCCGCCGACTTCCCTGTGTCCTCCCATTTCCCGGACATCCTCCCATTGCTTTTCCCGCGCTACGGCGCTGGGTATGCCCTCGCCAGTTTCCCTGCGCAATCGCATTGGGCAGCTCCCTGTCGCTTTTTCTGTATTGCCGCTTCCGCCACATCTTACAAGGTTTCCCGCACCACCTCTCCCGGCTGCTCCCTTGCCAGTTTCCCTGTACCATGGCCACTGGCTTCCCTTTCGCCAATTTCTCCGTGCCGTGGACATCGGCCCCCTTCTTGCCGGTTTCTCTGCGCTGGAACGCTCGGCCCTCCTGCCCACTCCACCTCCCCCTGCCGCTGCGTCCGCCTATCTCTGGGCCGTTTTGGTACCCCCTTCCGCCGAGTCTTGAGAAAGCCTCCATCAATTCCCCACTTTTTCTCCATCTCCCCTCAAAACACCGCCCCACCGCCCGCGCTAGAATGGGTCCTGTCAAAGAGAAACGGGCCCGCCTGGGCCGGAGAGGAGCAGTCGAGAGATGGACGAGAGAGAAAAAGAGCAGTCGAGAGACGGGGAAAAGGGGGTACAGCGCCCCGCCTCGGTGGCGGGGACCGTCATCAACCCCGACAAGGAGGAGGAGATCACCTGGCAGGGGATGCGCTATCGGCGGCTGTGCATCCGCACCCCCGTCATCACCGCGGGGGACGACATCGTGCAGGTGGCGCGCCGGTACGCCGGGCCGCTGCTCGAGAAGGGGGACATCCTCTTTGTCACCGAGAAGGCGGTGGCCTGCACCCAGCGGCGGGCCATCCCTCTGGAGGAGATCCATCCCCGCCCCTTGGCCCGCTTTTTGAGCCGGTTTGTCCGCCGCACCCCCTACGGCATCGGCCTGGCCATGCCCGAGACCATGGAGTGCGCCCTGCGGGAGTGCGGCACCCTCCGCATCCTGCTGGCGGCGGCGGTCTCGGCGGTGGGGAAACTGCTGGGGGAGCGGGGCTGGTTTTACCGGGTGGCGGGGTATCGGGCGGCCAGCATCGACGGCCCCTGCCCCAACACCTTGCCCCCCTACAACCGCTATGTGGTGCTGGGCCCCCTCCGCCCCGACGGGGTGGCCGAAGAGCTGGCCCAGGCCCTGGGTTGTGCGGTAGCGGTGGTGGACCTCAACGACCTGGGGGGCGAGATCCTCGGGGTCTCCGACCGGCGGATGGACCGGGCGCACCTGCGCGCCCTGCTGCGGGACAACCCTCTGGGCCAGTGCAGCGAGCAGACCCCCATGGGGATCCTCCGCCGGGGGTAGCAGGGCAGGGCCCGGTGTGTTATGGCGGGAAAAAACAGAGGGAGGGTGGTGCGCCGTGGTCACAGAAGAGCCGACAAAAGAGACGACCGCGCAGTGGCGGGCCCTTTGGGAGGGGTACCGCGACCGGCTGCGGCCGGACCGGGCCTCGGGGCGGGCGCTGCTTGGCTATCTGCAGGGCAGGTATGAGCTGACCGAAATGTTCGACGGGTGGGCCGCCGGTAGCGTGACCGGCAGCGTTTTGGGAAATGCCTGCTGCCGCGAAAAGTTGCCGCCCGCCCTGCCGCACGGACTTTTTATCTGGAAAACAGCGGGGCGGGGAAGACCCTGTACGAGGGGGAGAGCGACGGCTCGGTTTCCGGGGGAAGGGCGGGTGGAAAAATCTTCGTCGGCATCGACACGGTCACCGGCTTTTTTACGGTGGAGGGGAGCACCCTGCTCTGGGACGAACTCTGCGCCGCCCGAGGGCTGGACGAAGAGGACATCCAGAACCTTGTCTCTGTCGCCCAGTACGTCGCCGCGAGGGAGCGGCTGAGCCGCCCGATCCGGTGAGACTGCCCGCGCCTTTTCCCCGCCGTCCCTTTGTGCTATAATGGCGGGGAATCGTGAAAAAGGGGAGGGCGCTTGAGATGGCGAGACAGCTGCAAAGCGAGGCCCTGCGGTGCGAGTGGCACCGGGGCAAAGAGGGGGCGGAGGACGGATTTGCCCTGCGGATGGAGGTCTTTACCTACGAGCAGGACTTTCCCGCCGAGATCGAGGTAGACGAGGTGGACGACACCGCATACCACCTGATCGTCCGCCGGGGCGGCGAGGCGGTGGCCGTCTGCCGCCTCTTTCCCGGAGAGGAGCCGGGGCAGTACATCGTCGGCCGGGTCTGCGTCAAGAAGAGCTGCCGGGGCCAGAAGCTGGGCCTTTTGCTGATGGAGGAGACCGAGGGCAAGGCCCGCGAACTGGGGGCCCACTCACTGCTGCTGCACGCCCAGGTGCAGGCGGCGGGCTTTTACGAGGCGGCGGGCTACACCTCCCAGGGCAAGGCCTTTACCGAGGACGGCTGGCCCCATGTGAGCATGCTCAAAGAGCTGTGAGAGAAAAGAGAGAGCGGGCGCTGGTGAAGCGCCCGCTTTTTTTGTCAGAAGGCGAAAAAGGGCGAACGGTCTCAAAAATAGGCGCGTGGGAGAGGTATTTCTAATTTTTGATACTTTGACTTTTCCTGACTTATGGGTATACTGATTTCATAAGGTCAGATAAAGTCAGCTTCTATTGCATAGAGATAGAGACGAGGCCCAGAAAGGGGAAGGGGAACGATGAAAATCAGCGACTTGATCACCCAGCGCATCCTCCAGTTGATGGAGGAGCAGGACGGCATTGCCGAGATCCAGCGCAACGAGTTTGCCGGGGAGATCGGCTGTGTGCCCAGCCAAATCAACTATGTCCTCACCTCCCGCTTTACGCCGGAGCAGGGCTACACCATCGAGAGCCGCCGGGGGGGCGGGGGGTACATCCGCATCACCCGCATCACCGTGGGGCCGCAGAACTTCATCATGCACGTGGTCAACTCCATCGGCGAGGCGCTGGACGAGAACACCGCCCGCATCCTCTTAAAGAATCTGGCCCAGCGGGAGATCTTGAGCGAGGACACTGCCCGGCTGATGCTCTCGGCGGTGTCCGACAAGACCCTGCGCCCCTGCCCCCCCGACTGCCGCGACCGGGTGCGGGCGGCCCTGTTTAAAAACATGCTGCTCAACGCGTGAGGAGGAAGCGATATGCTCTGTGACATCTGCAAGAAAAACCAGGCCCAGATCAGCTACCGCCAGGTGGCGGGCGGGCAGGAGACCATTTTGCACCTCTGCCCCAGCTGCATGGCCAACATGGGGCTTTTGGGCGGCGGCATCCTCGCCGGGGCCCTCTTCGGGGAGGGGCACACCCCCCAGGTGCAGCGGCGCTGCCCGGGCTGCGGCAGCACCTTTGAACAGATCGCCGAGAAGGGGAAGTTGGGCTGCGCCCAGTGCTACGACTTCTTCGGCGAGGACGTGGCGCGGATGGTGGGCAAGATCCACGGCAACCTGACCCACCAGGGAAAGATCCCCCACTCGGCCCACCTGGCCCCGCGGCAGGACCGGTCGGCCGAGCTGGCCGCCCTCCAGGAGGAGATGCAGGCGGCCGTCGAGAGCCAGAACTTTGAGCGGGCGGCCGTGCTGCGCGACCAGATCCGCGCCCTAGAACAGCCCGAGTGCGCGAGAGGGGAGGGGGAGCAGTGATGGGCGAGAAGTGGTACTTTCAGTCGGGCCCCGAGGGGGACGTGGTGATTTCCAGCCGCATCCGCCTGGCCCGCAACGTGGGCGATCTGCCCTTCCCCGATTTGATGAGCGCCCGGCAGCGGGCCGCCTTCATCCAGCGGGTGCAGGCGGCGGTGGAAAACGCCGCCTTTGGCGAGGGGCTGCAGCTTCGCTATGTGGACGTGGGCGCCCTTGACCAGAGCCACCGCATGGCCTTGGTCGAGCGCCATCTCATCAGTTTGGAGATGGCCAAGGCCGGGGGCGGCCTCCTCCTCTCGGACGACGAGACGGTCTCGGTGATGCTCTGCGAGGAGGACCACCTGCGCATCCAGATCATGGGGGCCGGCCTCTGCTGCGAAGGGTGCTGGCAGCTGGCCGACCGGCTCGACGACCTGCTGGACGAGGGGCTGCACTTCGCCTTTGACGAGCGGTGGGGCTACCTGACCCACTGCCCCACCAACCTGGGCACCGGGATGCGGGCCTCGGTGATGGTCCACCTGCCGGCGCTGGAGCGCTCGGGATACCTGCGCAGCCTGATTAACAGCGCCTACAAACTGGGCATAACTATTCGGGGCACCTACGGCGAGGGCACCTCGGCCGAGGGGAGCTTCTACCAGATCTCCAACCAGTTGAGCCTGGGCCTCTCGGAAAAGCAGGTGCGGGACAATCTGGCCGCGGTGGTGCGGCAGCTGGCCGCCGAGGAGCGCCGCCAGCGCGCCCAGTTCTGCGCCGAGGACCCCCTGGCCTTTGAAGACCAGGTCTACCGCGCCCTGGGGGTGCTGGAAAACGCCCGGCTCCTCTCCCACCGGGAGGTCATCGACTGCGTCTCCCAGCTGCGGCTGGGGATCGCCGGGCAGGTGGTGGAAAAGCTCGACTTCTTCACCGCCGCCCGCCTGCTGGGGGAGACCGGGGCCAACTCCATCGCCGCGGCCCACCCCGAGGCCCAGTCGGCCCGGGAGCGCGACCGCATCCGCGCCCAGATCGTGCGGGACATCCTGGGCCGGGAGCGGCGGGTCCGAGAGGACCGGTCCCCGGCAGAGGGCCGGGAAAACCAGTGACAGAGGGCGGCAGAGGCCGCCGAGAGCGCCCGCCCACAGGGCGGGGATAGAGGAGGGATGAAATGATGTACTCATTTCGCGGATTCACCGAAAAGGCCAACACGGCCTTGAACATGGCCATCGAGACGGCCCAGAACCTGGGCCACACCTATATCGGCAGCGAACACATCCTGGCCGGGCTCATCAAAGAGGGCTCCGGGGTGGCGGGGCAGGTGCTCTCCGAGAGCGAGATCACCTACACCGACTTGGAGCAAAAAATCGTGGAGATGGTGGGGCGGGGCATCCACTCCAGCGTCACCCCAAATGACTTCACCCCCCGGGTGAAGCGGATCTTGGAGCTGTCTATCCTTCAGGCCCGCAAGATGGGCCACAACTATGTGGGCACCGAACACCTGCTGCTGGCCCTGCTGAGCGAGCGGGACTCGGTGGCGGTGCGACTGCTGGAGCAGTGCGGGGTGGACATCGACCGCCTCTACGGAGAGTGCGCCGAGTCGGTATCGGCCGACGGCGGCGAGGCGGTGGAACCCGGCGCCCCCAAGGGGGGGAAGGGGAGCACCGCCACCCTGGACAAATACGGCAAGGACCTGACCAAGGCCGCCCGCGACGGGCTGCTGGACCCGGTCATCGGCCGGGACCGGGAGATCGAGCGGGTGACCCAGATCCTCTCCCGGCGCACCAAGAACAACCCCTGCCTCATCGGCGAGCCGGGGGTGGGCAAGACCGCCCTGGCCGAGGGGCTGGCCCAGAAGATCGCCGCCGGGGAGGTGCCCGAGATCCTCAAGGGCAAGCGGGTCATCACCCTGGATCTGACCGGGATGCTGGCGGGCACCAAGTACCGGGGCGACTTTGAGGAGCGGCTGAAAAACGCCATTGCCGAGCTCACCGCCTCCAAAAACGTCATCCTCTTCATCGACGAGCTGCACACCATCATGGGCGCCGGCGCGGCCGAGGGGGCGGTGGACGCCGCCAACATCCTGAAGCCCGCCCTCTCCCGGGGGGAGATCCAGGTCATCGGCGCCACCACCCTGGACGAGTACCGCAAGTACATTGAAAAGGACGCCGCCCTGGAGCGCCGGTTCCAGCCGGTGACGGTGGAGGAGCCCTCGAAGGAGGACTCGGTGGAGATCCTCAAGGGGCTGCGGGACAAGTACGAGGCCCACCACAAGGTCAAGATCACCGACGAGGCCATCGAGGCGGCGGTGGAGCTCTCCACCCGCTACATCAGCGACCGCTACCTGCCCGACAAGGCCATCGACTTGATCGACGAGGCCTGTTCCCGGGTGCGGCTGAAAAACTACACCGCCCCCCAGGACGTGCGGGAGCTGGAAGAGCAGTTGGGCCAGCTGGCAGCTGAGAAGGAGTCGGCGGTCAACGCCCAGGACTTCGAGCGGGCAGCCGCCCTGCGTGACCAGGAAAAGACCCTCAAGGAGAAGCTGGACGCCCAGAAAAAAAAGTGGGAGGAGGGCAACACCCACAAGTCCGACGAGGTGGGCCCCGAGGAGATCGCCCAGGTGGTCTCCCTCTGGACCAAGGTGCCGGTGAGCCAGCTGACCAAGCAGGAGAGCGAGCGCCTGCTGGACATGGAAAACATCCTCAAGCGGCGGGTCATCGGCCAGGACGAGGCGGTCACCGCCATCGCCAAGGCCATCCGCCGGGGGCGGGCCGGGCTCAAAGACCCCCGCCGCCCCATCGGCTCCTTCATCTTTTTGGGGCCCACCGGCGTGGGCAAGACCGAGCTCACCAAGGCCCTGGCCGAGGCCCTCTTCGGCGACGACACCGCCATGATCCGGCTGGACATGTCCGAGTACATGGAGAAGCACACCGTCTCCAAGCTCATCGGCTCGCCCCCGGGGTATGTGGGCTATGACGAGGGCGGCCAGCTCACCGAGAAGGTGCGCCGCAACCCTTACAGCGTGGTCCTCTTTGACGAGATCGAAAAGGCCCACCCCGACGTCTTCAACATGCTGCTGCAGATCATGGACGAGGGCACCCTCACCGACAGCCAGGGCCGCAAGGTCAACTTCCGCAACTGTGTGATCATCATGACCTCCAACGTGGGGGCCCGGCTCATCACCGAAAAGCGCCAGAGCCTGGGCTTTTCCGGGGTGGCCGACAGCCTGGAACAGGACGTCAAAGCCCGGGTGATGGAGCAGCTCAAAGAAACCTTCCGCCCCGAGTTTTTGAACCGGGTGGACGACATCATCGTCTTCTCCAAACTCACCCAGGAAAACATCGAGCAGATCGCCGGCAACATGCTGGGCGAACTGGCCGGGCGGCTGAAAAACGTAGGGGTGCAGATGGACTGGACCGAGGCGGCGGTCAAACAGCTTGCCTCGGTGGGCTTTGACCCGGTCTACGGGGCCCGCCCCCTGCGCCGGGCCATCGTCTCCCACGTGGAGGATATGCTCTCGGAGGAGCTGTTGGCCGGAAAACTGCAAAAAAATGACGCCATTACCCTTGACTATGGCGACCAGTTCTTCTATACTAAACACGATTCGTAAAATATCGGACGATCGAGGGGGAGCCCAATGGAGCAGGAAAACCGCAGCTACACCGCCACCGAAGAGGTGACGCCTGAAAAGACCGCCAAAGCCGTGGGCAGCGGCGAATTGGAGGTGTACGCCACCCCCGCCATGCTGGCCTTGATGGAGCAGGCGGCCGCCGCCTGCCTGGCCCCTCTGTTAAAAGAGGGCGAGACCTCGGTGGGGGCCCAGATCGGCTCGACCCACCTCTCCCCCAGTCCGCTGGGGGCCACCGTCCGGGCCACGGCCACCCTGCTGTCCTTTGACGGGCGCACCGCCCGCTTCGCCGTCACTGCCGAGGACGACTTTGGCAAGATCGGCGAGGGGGAGCACACCCGCGCCGTGGTGGGGGCCCAGCGCTTCCTCCAGCGAATGCGGGAGAAAAAGCCCCTTTAAGGGGTTCTCAAAAATAGCCGCAGGGCCCCTTGTCAGGGCCTTCACCGGCGCCAAGAACCAACCGAATTGGGTGCGGCGAGCCATCGCCGTGCCCCTTTTTGGGGGTATATAGTATAACTTTGGACTAATTTTTCCGGGGCCATCCGCCGCCGGTTTTGACAGAGGAGGATTTGTTTGAAACAGTACGATTTGACCAGGGGAAGTGTGAAGGGGCACTTCATCCGCTACTTTGTGCCGACGCTGCTGAGCAACTTTTCCGTCTCGGCCTTTGCCTTTGTCGACATGTTCTATGTGGGCAAAGGGGTGGGGGCCGACGGGCTGGCGGTGCTGAGTTTGGCGCTGCCCTTTGTCATTGTGGGCGGGGTCATCTCCCTGCTGCTGGGCATCGGCGGCTGCACCATCCTGGGCATCGAGACCGGGCGGCGAAACGAGCGGGCGGGGACCGAGCTCTTCTCCCTCTGCGTGAGCTTGGGGGCGATCGCCGGGGTGCTCATCACCGCCGTGGTCATGCTCTTTTTGGACCCCATCGCCCGCTTTTCCGGCGCCAGTGAGGAGCTGCTGCCCATGGTCAAGGACTACCTGCTCCCCCTCACCGCCACCCAGGTGCTCTACATCCTCAACCAGATCATCGGCTTCTTTGTGCGGGTGGACGGGGCACCCAACCTGGTGATGGGGGCGACCATCGCCTCCAACAGCTTCAACATCATCTTCGACTATGTCTTCATCTTCCCCATGGGGATGGGGGTCTTCGGCGCCTCTCTGGCCACCGGTCTGGCCCCGGCAGTGGGCATCGCCGTCAACCTGCTCCACTTCCGCAAGGGGCATCCCCACACCATCGCCTTCCGCCCCTCCAAAGCCATGTTCTCCTGGCTGGGGCGGGTGGCCAAAAACGGCTTTGGCTCCTGCGTGTCCGAACTGGCCTCGGCCTTCACCATCTTCTGCTTCAACAACGCCATGCTGCGGCTGGGGGGCGACCTGGCGGTCTCTGCCTACTCGGTGGTCTCCAACCTCTCCTTCGTGGTCTTTTCCATGTGCAACTCCATCGGCCTCTCGGCCCAGCCCCTGGTGGGTGTCAACTACGGCGCCGGCAAGCGGGAGCGGGTCAAGCGCTCCCTCGTCACCGCCTATGCGGTGGCGGTGGGCTTTGGACTGTTCCTCTTCGCCCTCTTCCAGCTCTTCCCCAGCCAGGTGATCGGGGTCTTTGCCAAGGCGGGGGAGGACGCCCTCATCGCCATCGGCACCCACGGGCTGCGGCTGTACAGCTTTGCCTTCCTGACCATGGCCTGCAACCTGACCACCATCGCCATCTTTCAGGGGCTCGAGTGCTCCCGCAGCGCCAACCTCCTCTCCATCTGCAAGGGGGTCGTCTTCATGCTGCTGGGCCTCTGGACCCTCTCGAGCCTGCTGGGGGTCGACGGGGTCTGGCTGACCACCCCCTCTTCCGAACTGCTGACCTTCCTGCTGTGCATCGGCCTGCTCATCTACAACCTGCGCAGCCGGCTGGCGGCCCTCCCCGAGGAGTCGGCAGAGCCGGTGGTGCAGGGGCAGTGACCCGTTTTCCACCTGACAAAAAGCGCCCTGGACGGGACCCCGTCCGGGGCGCTTTTTTGCGTGTTGCGGGAGGGGGGCACATCCCGTATAATAAAAGGACAAACAGAGAAAGAGAAGAGGGAGGAGTGCAAGAGATGACATTTCGCAAGACAGAGGCCGCCGACCTGGACGGGGTGATGGAGATCGTCCGCCAGGCGCAGGCCTCCTTAAAGGCGCGGGGGATCGACCAGTGGCAAAACGGCTACCCCGACCGCCCCGCCATCGAGGCGGACATCGCCCGGGGCTGGTCCTATGTGCTGGCCGACGGGGAGCGGGTGCTGGGCACCACCGCCATCTCCTTTGCGGGGGAGCCCACCTACGACACCATCTCCCAGGGGAGTTGGCGGGGCGAGGGCCCCTACGCGGTGATGCACCGGGTCGCGGTGCGGGAGGATTGCAAGGGCCAGGGGCTGGCCGGCCGGCTGGTGTCGGCGGCGGCCGACCTCTGCAGGGCGCAGGGGGTGGGGCAGATCCGCATCGACACCCACCGGCAAAACGCCTCGATGCAGCGGATGCTCGAAAAAAATGGCTTTGCCTACTGCGGGATCATCTACCTGCAAGACGGCGCCGAGGCGGGGGCCGAGCGCCTCTGCTTTGACAAGCTGCTGGAGGTGTGATACAACCAGCAGTAGAGAGATGGACGCCGGTTGAGGGAAAACCGGCAAAATCCAACTCACGGTTGTGAAAAACCGGGGAAAAGCGGGCAAAATGCAACCAGCGCTCTCCCTTCGCTCAACGGCAAGTCCCTTCCGACGGGGGGCCATTTCCGGCATACTGGTACCAGGCCCCAAAGGGAGCCGCCTACATCACCGAAAGGGAGAAATGAAAAATGGAAGAGAATCAGATCGGCAGACAGATCGCGGAAAACCGGCGGGCCAAGGGGCTCACCCAGGAACAGCTGGCGGAGGAGTTTGGGGTTTCGCCCCAGGCGGTCTCCAAGTGGGAGAACGGGGGTTCACTTAGATAAAGATACCACACCAATCCCACGCTGACTTTTGCTCAACCAATACAGCCGGAGGGCTGGATAACAAGAAAAGGCGGTATGCGCCCCGTGGAGGGGTAGCATATCGCCTTTTCTTGTGGGGGTTTCCAAAGGGGGCAACGCCCCCATTTGGCACACGACTTTGCGAAGCAAAGTGTAGTGTGTTATACGCTCTGTCGGCGTTGTCGTGAAAATGCCGTTGCCGCCGGGGAGGGCAAGGGCATTTGAAGCGGCAAGATTTGAAGCGGCAAGAAAACAGGGCTGTGCTTGCGTGGCGTGGAGCCGCAAGCGCAGGTCTGGTTTCATCAGCAGACAGGGCGTATATGAAAGCCCCCGTCCCTCGTCCTACGCTCCGACTTGTGGACAAAGTGTCCCGAAGTTGTGGCCACACTCCCGGAAAAGTAGCAGGACAGCGGGCAACCGTCAAGGCTGAAATGAACGGGGTTACACCCGGCCTTGACCGCCGCCCGCCGCCCCGCTGGATGGGTGGACAAGGCGGCCAATCCCTCAAAGTGCTTGGCCGCGCTCTTTCTGATTTTGAGGTATTCAGTTTTTCAAAATTGAATAATCAAAATAAATTTTTTCGATTGAAAAAATTTTATTTGTTATCATCTTCAATGCCATATTTTTTCTTTTGCCGAATCACATAATTACTGATTTTTTCATCATATAGTGGATACTGGTAATCCAACTGGCATGCCACTTCTGACGAAACCTCCCGGAACAATGCCATACATTGTTCAAAGGATTCCCACATATGGGGATAGGAATCCATATTATAAGTAGACATAAGTCGTTCCCACAATTCCTCTGGGACATATTGCTTCATAAATTTATAGTTTTTTCCCAAACTGAAATGAAATCCCTGTTTGATACCAATCAGCCAGGAAATCATGCGAAGCAATTCTTTTCGTACTATATCATTCATATGGTCAATAGCAAAAAGAATTTCTTTGCGGCATAAGCCCTTTACTACATATGTTGTAGTATTCCAAAATTCATTACAGCAATCGTCAAACATTCTTTGAGTAGGCTTCTGCAAGTGGTAGTCTATATCCGTTGGTATTGGCGGCTTTACGATACGGTTGTCTTTATCCAACAGTAACTTTACCAGTTTATCCCATGTAAAATACTCGTCTATCAGTTCCAGCGGCAGCAAAGTTAAATCTATCTTAACATCATCAGTAAACAGCATTAAATATGAAAATCCCTTTTCTACAGCTGGAAATAATTCCATATCTTCCGGCTTTTGCAGAATCAACCTTTCACCAAATATATCTAGCCATTTATCATCACTTGTGAAGCTGTCCATATCCGTAACAAAAAAAGTAATATCAAAATCCTGAAAATCATCAGGCGGAATATTTGTATTTGTTCTAGATCCTTCCAAAGTAACCATGCGAATGCGTTTGTCTGTTTTTGCAAAATTCAAAACAATATCATAAACTTCCTTTTCTGATCTCATTTTTATCTCCTCCAATTATTGAAATAGGTGTGAAGCCATTTTAGGGCTTTCCCGCCTTGATTACCCTTTAGCAAAGACGGGCGGGACTGTCAACGGCGGCGCATGAAATGCGCCGTTCATCTTGACCGTTGACTGGCTCGGCTGGCTTTGCTATTTTCTCGATGAAAAACAATTTATTCGTATTTATTTCCATCATTGTCATAGTAAGCCACATGAATGGAATACTCTTTTTCTGGGTTTTTAATTGAGATAATATCCATATCATCTGTGTTGTATCTCAATGTATCTTGCACTTGTCCATTTATTGTATAAGTGATTTCAGCATACTCTGTTTTAGCACCATTAAACCAAATTAAATCATACCATTCTCCGTTTATTGCAACGCCACCGACAATAATCTCATCACTATTTCGGTTTGTTGATGTACTAAATTTGTAGTCTCCATTTCCTGTTGGTTCAAAGATAGCAAGTGTAGATTTATTATCTGTACTGTATGCTCCACTCACGATATAACCGCCAAGTTCCAGTTCTTTTGCGATAGTCCATTCATTCCCTTTTGAAATTGCGGTGTTCAATATGCTTTCTCTGCTGGTAATGGTATCTCCTTTGGGAGTTAAACTAAAGAAATATAAAAAAGCGGCAGCAACGCAAATAACAGTCGCTGAAATTATCAGTAACCACTTTTTCATAACCAATACCTCCATATAATCTGATTTATTATTCTCTTACTTGCGTCCCCGCTGCGGCTTTGGATTTTTCAGCAAATCCGATTTCTGTGCAATCTTTTTCAACCACTTCTTTTCTTCCTCTGACAGTTTCCCATAGTTCAGCTTGAGCCGCTTACAGATAAATGCCATAGCCGCCTGCTCCGGGTCGCTGTCCTCTCTGGTGGTTTCCTCTGCGGTCTGCAAAAAATCTTCCAGAGGATTGTCCTCCGGGACGCTGAAAAAATCGTCCTTGTGGGCTTCCCGCAGGTCGAAGGCTATCTTGTTTATGTCCTGCTGTATCACATAGCGGCAAAAGCTGTCATCGTCAATATGGGCGGCGATAAGCTGTCGCAGCTGTGGGTCAGTCAAGCCGGGATTGTGTTGTTTCATAATCGTTGCACTCACAGCGTCCACAATGGCGTTTGCGCTCTGCACCTGCTTTCCCGCTACGCCGTTCACATAGATTTCAAGGTCGGCCATGAGCCGGGGAAAATCCGGGTGGGTCGCCAGTTCACACAAGAGGGAATTGTCCACCCGCCCGCTTTTCAATAGTTCAATCATATCGTCGCTCAAACGCAGGTCTGCAAGATCGGCGTTTGGGTGATTTTTTGTTTGGGAACGGCCCAGCAGATAATCAACAGTCACTTCGTAAAACTTTGCTAACTCAATAAGGGCATAGTGGCTGATGTCCTTATACTCGTCCGCTTCATAGCTGCCAAGCGCAGATTTGGAGAGGTGCGTCTGTTCCGCAAGCTGTTCCAGCGTCAAGCCACGCTCCACACGCAGGTCTTTTAGTCGTTCTTGAATAGTTAGGGCCATACTCTCCCCCCCTCTGTCCTCTGTTCTAAAATATCATCCAATCTTACCACGACTTTTTGATTTCTCTTAATAAAGCAACCGTAATATCTTTGGCAATACTTGATGCTTTTGCACAGTTTCCGTCAAAATTATCAACTCCGCTGTGTTTTTCAGTATCGGTCACACACCGAATGGCGATAAACGGTATGTCATTTGCATAGCAGACATGAGCGATACTGGCAGTTTCCATGTCAACCGTCAAGGGAGCAAATTCATCGTTTATTTTTTGCCGGCTCTCATCGGTTATAAACGATTCTCCCGTTACCATACGGCCCCAAACTACCTTTCCAGAAGTTGAAAGCTTGTCAACAGCAGACTTTGACATATCTATCAGCTTTGGGTCTGCCACAAAAAACACAGAATTCATCCACGGATGAAATTCCGTTAAAATGTCTGGCGCTACATCGTGGTAACAAACTTCTGTGGAGATAACTGTATCGAATATTTCAAGTTCTGGCTCCATACCGCCCGCTGTCCCTGAATTGATAATTATATCCACGCAAAATACATCTATCAAAAGCTGAGCGGCTATGGCGGCATTTACTTTGCACACGCCGGAAAACAGGGCGACAACTTCTACACTATCAATCTGTCCAGCATGGAATTTCAGCATAGCTTTTTCCGTTATCTTACAGTTGCTTATCAAGGGCAAAAATGGGGCGAGTTCTTCGTCACCCGCACATAAAATTCCGATTTTCATAGATTATTGTCCTCCTATGGCTTGAAAGCCAATTTTTATGTTTATTTTACCATAATTCCGAGAGCACGGAAATAGCCTGTTTTTTAAGCCGATTTCCTACCTTTCGGATATACGGGACGGGCGGTCATTTAGGTGTAGACTTAGGGTAGTTCATCGATGGACAGCACCTTGAAAACAGAATGACCGTCCAAAAAGGAATACCCCGGCTGGGGAAGCACTGCAAGGAGCCAGCTTCTGGACACTTTGTCCAGAGGTCACTTCGGGACAAGTTGTCCCGAAGTTGCGGGGAGCGTGCCTCGTCGCCGCAAGCTGCGTATCATTCGCTTCCGCCAGAGGGCGAAAGCTCACTCGCTCCGCTGCGGCTCCTCTCCCCACAAAGTCTGACGACTTTGCGGGGGCCCCTGTTGGGAACACGCCGCAGGCATGGGGCAAGAAACCTTTTCGGGGAGAACGGCAACGGAAAGCAAAATGGAGGGAACGCATGAGAGATAACCCCTATAAAGACTTGCCGCCGCTGGAACGCAGGCCGGACGGTTCCCTTTACCGCATGACACCGGCGCAAAGGAAACAGGCGGCCAGCCTGATACGCCAGGAGTGCTGTTGCTGTGAGGACGGCAACTGCATTGTCCTTGATGATGGGGACACCTGCACCTGCCCGCAGACAGTTTCTTTCTCGGTCTGCTGTAAGTGGTTCCGCTGGGCGGTCTTGCCGCTGGACGGGACGCTGGAAGCGGAGATTTTCCGGGATAAGGACTTGAAACGCTGTGTGGTCTGCGGCGGTGTGTTCGTCCCCAAATCCAACCGGGCAAAATACTGCCCCGGCTGTGCCGCCAGAGTTCACAGGCGGCAGAAAACAGAAAGTGAACGGAAAAGGAGGTCTGCTGTGGACAGTTAGGAGCGAAAAAAGCCTTGATTTATTAGGCTCCGCAAGCCCCAAACCGGGGCAGGTGGTATAAAGTATCGCCCGCCCCGGAAAACGGGCTTCTAACCGTCCACAAAACACGATATGACAAACACGATTTACATTCATCAGCCGGAAAAGGCGTTCAGCTTCACCCGGCTCCCGAATTTTCTCTTTGAAGCCCCCACATTCAAGCCCCTGTCTAACGAGGCAAAGGTTCTGTACACCTTTATCCTGCGCCGGACAGAGTTATCCCGCAAGAATGGGTGGGCGGATGACTGCGGACGGATTTTCCTGTATTACCCTATCTGCGAAGTGGTTGACCTGCTCCACTGTGGGCGGCAGAAAGCGGTGAACACCCTGCGGGAACTGCAATACGCCGGACTGGTGGAGATCCAGAAGCAGGGCTGTGGAAAACCCAACCGCATTTTTCCAAAATCCTATGAAGCGGTTCCAAACACCGACTTCAAGAAATCCCGTTCTGGTACGCCGGAGGACTGAAAACCGTACCCTTGAAGTACGGAAACCGCCCCCCTAAAGTACGAAAACCGGACGGTATATAGAAATACAAAGATTAAAATGATTTATTTATATCCATTCCATTCCTATCGTATCAGAGATAATTCTGGCAGGATTTTCCCTGTGGAAAACCCAGGATAGGAAAGGAATGGGGAAAGGAGCAGAATGGCACAACACGCAATTTTGCGGTTTGAGAAGCACAAGGGCAACCCGGCAAGGCCGCTGGAAGCCCATCACGAAAGGCAGAAAGAACAATACGCCAGTAACCCCGACATTGACACAAGCCGGAGCAAATACAATTTCCATATCGTCAAGCCGGAGGGACGCTATTACCACTTCATTCAGAGCCGTATCGAGCAGGCCGGATGCCGAACCCGCAAGGACAGCACATGGTTTGTCGATACGCTGATAACCGCCAGCCCGGAGTTTTTCAAGGGGAAATCTCCAAAGGAGATACAGGCGTTCTTCCAAAGGGCGGCAGATTTCCTCATTGGCCGGGTAGGACGGGAAAATATCGTGTCGGCGGTGGTACACATGGACGAGAAAACGCCCCACCTGCATTTGACCTTTGTTCCGCTGACAAAGGACAACCGCCTGTGTGCAAAGGAGATTATCGGCAACCGGGCAAACCTGACGAAGTGGCAGGACGATTTTCACGCCTATATGGTGGTGAAATATCCCGACTTGGAGCGTGGGGAGAGTGCCAGCAAGACAGGCCGGAAGCATATCCCCACCCGGCTTTTCAAACAGGCGGTTTCCCTCTCCAAACAGGCCAGAGCCATTGAAGCCGCCCTTGACGGCATTAACCCGCTGAACGCCGGAAAGAAAAAAGAGGAAGCCCTCTTCATGCTGAAAAAGTGGTTCCCGCAGATGGAGAACTTCTCCGGGCAGTTGAAAAAGTACAAGGTCACAATCAATGACCTGCTGGAAGAAAACAAAAAGCTGGAAGCAAGGGCAAAGGCCAGTGAGCAAGGCAAGATGAAAGACCGCATGGAACGGGCAACGCTGGAAAGCGAATTACACAATCTCCGCAATTTCGTTGACCGTATCCCGCCGGAAGTGCTGGCGCAGGTGAAACGGCAACAGCGGCACACAGTAAAGGAAAGGTGATAGATATAAGCAGAAATTTTCGCCGCCCCTGTGCGGCATTGTACCTTGAAAACTGAATATGGAGGACACTGGATGGCAAAAAGCGAAAGCGATATTTTTACGCCCCGGACAGGGCAGGTCATACAAGCAGAGAACGGCACGCAGTATTTTGTATGTGGGAACAACCGTATAAAAATCTCCGAACACTTCGCCGCAGGCGGGAAGCCCCTCGGTGATCTGATTGTAGATGTGGTGCGGCATACCGCAGAAAAAGCCGCTTCAACCTGATAGCCCATCATTGATAACACGCCCACGCTTATGATATAATTGCCATAGAGCAAAAGTATTGTAAGCGTGGGTTGTTTCTTTAAGAAGGAGGATTTTTAACGGTGAAACAACCTTACAATACTACGATTTACAACACGGCGCTTTATATGAGATTGAGCCGGGACGATGAAAACTATGGTGACAGCGTAAGCATTGAAACACAGCGGACAATCCTGCAACAGTACGCAAAGGAACAGGGACTTCATGTAGTCGGTGAGTATGTGGACGATGGCTGGTCGGGGACGAACTTTGAACGCCCGGATTTTCAGCGCATGATGGACGATGTGGAAGCCGGAAAAGTAAACTGCATTGTCACGAAAGACCTTTCCCGTTTCGGGCGGGAACATGTGATGATGGACTACTATCTGGAATTTCTGTTCCCGGAAAAACGGGTGCGCTACATCGCCGTTGCGGAGAATGAGGACACAGAGAAAGGGCTTTCCGATTTTGTCCCGTTCAAAAACCTGTTCAATGAATGGTTTGCGAAAGATACAAGCCGCAAGGTAAAGGCCGCTTTCAAAGCAAAGTTTGCCACAGGACAGCGTATCGGCGCTTATGCTCCCATCGGGTACAGGAAACACCCGGAAATCAAAAACAAGCTGATAATCGACGAGGAAACCCGCTGGATAGTGGAGAAGATTTTTGACCTCGCCATTCATGGCAGAGGGGCGGCCAGTATCACAAGAATACTGATTGCGGAAAAGGTTCCCACGCCGGGATTTATCAACTTCCAGCGTGACGGGACTTTCGCAAACATCTATGCGGGTGCGCCAGAGGAAAAAAGCTACGCATGGACGATAGCGCAGGTCAAGAGCATTATGAAAGACGAAACCTATATCGGCCATACCATCCACTACCGGGAAACAAACATTTCCTTTAAGAACAAGCGGAGGATACGCAAGCCCCAAAGTGAATGGGTGCGGGTGGAGAACACGCAGGAGCCGATTATCAGCGAACAGGTTTTCCGGCAGGTACAGGAGCAGATAGCAAACCGCCGCAGAAAATGCAAGGACGGTACAACACAGATTTTTTCCGGATTGGTAAAATGTTCGGATTGCGGCTGGTCGTTGTCCTATGGGGAGAACAGGCAGAACAGCAAGCCTTACGGCCATTATCATTGTAGCAAGTACGGACAGGGCACACGCCAATGCTCCATGCATTATATCCGCTATGATGTGCTTTACGCCTATGTCCTCTCCCGTCTGCAATACTGGTCGGGGCTGGTACAGCATGATGAAGAACGGCTTTTGAAGCGGCTGTTAAATGCCAATGACAAGGGACAGGCCGCCGCAAGAAAGAAGCAAGCCGCAGAGTTGAACAAAGCGGAGAAGCGGAAAGCCGAAGTCGATACCCTGTTTGCCCGGATGTATGAGGACTGGGCGGCGGGGCGTATCACAGAATACAACTTCTCTATGCTGTCCGGGAAGTACCAGAGCGAACAGGCTGAACTGGACACAAAGATTGAACAGCTTCAATCCGCTATCGCCACTGAAAGCCAGAACGCCGCAGACGCAGAAAAATGGATTGCCTTGATGAAAGAGTGCGTCAATCCAACAGAACTGACCGCCGAACTTTTGAATACGCTGATTGAAAAAATCGTTGTCCATGAAGCGGTCAAAGGTGAGGACGGAAGCCGGGAACAGGAGGTAGAAATCTTCTACCGCTTTATCGGCAAAATTGATTAAATGACACCAATATTTTTAACTATGTGATACCGGCGCCTCCTGTCCCGACATCCTCATCCTCCCCCAACTCGCCGACTTCTTCGGCATCACCGTGGACGAACTGCTACGGGGCCCCCGGGGGGAAGAGGTGCGGCTGCTGCCGCCGGAGGAGCGGAAGAACGCGGACGAGATGCTCATCAAGATCATCGTCGACAGCGACGAGGGGGATCGGGTGCGGATCAAGCTGCCCCTCTCGCTGGTGCGCATCGGCCTGCAAATCGGACTGCAGATCCCCCAGGTGGGGGAGAACCCCGCCCTCAAGGACCTGGACTTCGACAAGATCTTTGATTTGGTGGAGCAGGGGGTCATCGGCCGCCTGGTAGAGGTCGACACCGCCAAGGGCGAACACGTGGAGATCGTGGTGGAATGAATATTCGCATCCGGGAGGGGGGCGTTCGCCTTCGCCTCCCCATCCCCAACCGCTTGGCCTTCAGCGGGCTCTCGGCCAGGGTTTTCGCCCGCGCGGCAAAAGACCGGGGCATCGAGCTGACGGCCGCGCAGATCCTGACCCTCTTTCAGGCCATCCGCCGCTACCGCAAAGCCCATCCGGGCTTCACCTTGGTGGAGGTGCGCACCAAAGACGGCGGCGTGGTGGAAATCAAACTGTGAAAAAGCCCTTGTGGGGCCGATGGTCAAAGGACCGCCGGCCCCCTTTTTCTGCCGGGGCGGGAGGGGAAAAGCGCGCCCCTTTGCCCTACACTCCAAAAGCGATGAAAGGGGATAGGAGAGGGGGGCGGCTGGTGAGGGTCAATTTTGACAGGGCTTTTTCCGACCGCGCCCACCTGTAGGGGAGAAAAGGGAATCCCTTTTCGGCCCTGCCCTCTTTTGCCCTTCTACATTGCCATATATGGCTGGAAGAAGGGATAACCCCAGGTGACGGGGTTGACGGCGGATCAAAAAGGCCCCACCGCCCCTGCCAGCGGGGCCTTCGGCCGGGAAGGAGAAGTTCTGCGGGACAGGCAGGGGAAAGCCCCGCCAACGCCCCGACGGGTTGTGGGGGGATTTTTGGAGGCTGCAATACGCGGCTGTGCGACCCGCCATTCCCCATGCGGCCGCGCTTTTAAGCGTCGCCCCGCGAGGGGATGTTTTTTTGACGATATTGTCGCAAGTGCTTGCTGTGATTGTTCACTCCACGTCCGGCGGGATGTTCCCCCTCCCTAGAGTGCACCCACCTTGCGTTGTACCGGCAGGGGCAGGGGCAGGGGCAGATGCGGCCCGCCTGGATGCCCCCCTTTGCGGCGGCGCGCCGCTGGCCCAAACGAGGGGGGAGGAAGCCGGTTGCCCCCGACCGATTGGCCCCCACTTCGAGCAGAAGGGGGCTGTGCCCTTGAAGCCCGGCCCGAACCAATCAACGTCTATTTTGGGGCGGACAAGAGGGGGAGGCAAGGGGAACGCCTTGCGGGGATCGCCCTCGGCGATGGCCCTGTTGCTGGGGCCAAAAGGCGGCCTGCCGGGCGCACCCGCACAGGGGATGGAGCAAAGGGCGAAAATATTTGGGGTGAAAAGAGGGCGCAAAAAGGCGGGGCCCGAAGGAGGATCCCTTCCGGCCCCGCTTTCTTTGGTGGACGGTTTTTCGCGCTGAAAGCCCGCCGGGCGGGCCTAGATTTCAACCAGTTCGTATTCGGTGCTGCCCAGGCCGATCTTCTCGGCGTGCAGCAGGGTGCCCTTCCAGTCGGTGGTGGGGTGGGCGGCGCAGAAGTGGTCGCCGTCCTCCCTGCCGTCCAGGTGGCTGCCGGGGAGGGCGGGCTGGCGGTTGGCCATGTCGGTGCAGGCCATGTCCAGCGCCACCGGGTCGAAGGAGGCGAACATCCCCACGTCGGGGATGATGGCCGCGTCGTTTTCAGCGTGGCAATCGCAGAAGGGGGAGACGTCGATCACCAGGCTGATGTGGAAGTGGGGCCGCCCCTGAAGCACCGCCAGGGAGTACTCGGCGATCTTGCAGTCGAGGATCTCGTTGGCCTCGTCCGACGCGGGCTGCACCGCGTCCGCCGGGCAGACGCCGATGCAGCGCCCGCAGCCCACGCAGCGGCTGTGGTCGATGCGGGCCTTTTTCTCCACAAAGGAGATGGCGCCGTGGGCGCAGTTCTTGCGGCAGCTGCCGCAGCTGATGCAGCGCTCCTCCTCCACATAGGGTTTGCCGCTGGAGTGCATCTCCATCTTCCCGGCGCGGGAGCCGCAGCCCATGCCGATGTTCTTGAGCGCCCCGCCGATGCCGGTGGCCTCGTGGCACTTGAAGTGGGTCAGGGAGATGACCACGTCGGCGTCCATCACCGCCTGACCGATCTTGGCCTCGCGCACATACTCCCCGTCGATGGGCACCAGGGCCTCGTCGGTCCCTTTGAGACCGTCGGCGATGATCACGTGGCAGCCGGTGGAAAAGGGGCTGTACCCGTTTTCATAGGCGGCGTCCAGGTGGTCCAGGGCGTTTTTGCGCCGCCCCACATAGAGGGTGTTGCAGTCGGTCAAGAAGGGGCGTCCCCCCAGCTTTTTGACCAGGTCGGCCACCACCTTGGCGTAGTTGGGCCGCAAAAACGCCAGATTTCCCGGTTCGCCGAAGTGGATCTTGATGGCGGCGTACTTGTTGTGAAAGTCGATGCGCTCCATCCCCGCCTCCCGGCAGAGGCGCTCCAGCTTCTGCAGCAGGTTTTCCTCCAGGGTGGTGCGCATGTTGGTGAAATACACTTTTGAAGGGGCCATGCTCTCTCTCCTCTCGTCTCTCTCCACTTGTTCCTCAGACCGCCGGTGCGGCCGCCTTTTTGGCGGCAGGCTTCTTGGCGGGCTTTTTCTCTACGTCGGTCTTTTTGCAGATGTCTGCCAGGGGGCAGCCCTCGCACTTGGGGCTGCGGGCGTTGCAGACGTCCCGCCCGAAGTTGACCAGCCGGTGGCAGAAGTTGTTGGACTCCTCCGGGGGGATGATCTTGCGCAGGGCCATCTCCACCTTCACCGGCTCTTTGCGCTCCGTCAGGCCGATGCGGTAGGACAGGCGGATGCAGTGGGTGTCGGTGACGATGGCCGGTTTGCCGAACACGTCCCCCACGATCAAGTTGGCGGTCTTGCGCCCCACCCCGGGCAGCTTGAGCAGCTCCTCCAAGCTGTCGGGCACCTGGGAGTCGTACTGGTCGATGAGCATCCCGCAGAGGCTGACGATGTCCCGCGCCTTGGTCTTGCCCAGCCCACAGGGGCGGACGATGGCCTCCACGTCCTTGGGGTCGGCGTCGGCCAGGGACTCCAGGGTGGGGAAGCGCTCGAATAAAATGGGCGTGATCTGGTTTACCCGCGCGTCGGTGCACTGGGCCGCCAGCCGCACCGCGATGAGCAGCCGGTAGGGCTGGTCGTATTCCAGGGTGCAGTCGGACATGGGGTAGATCTCCTTCAGCCGCCGCACCGCCTCTAAGGCGCGCTCTTTTTTGGTCATGAAACACCCTCCTCACAGGGCGGAAAAAGCCGCCGGAAAACGGCCTCTATCCCGCAAATTAGACAAAAATAGTGTACCATACCGCCCGGTGTTGCGCAAGACGGCGGGGGCGGATTTGCAGATTTTATCTGTCGTAAAATGGGGTGCGCCCCAACCGGCGGTTGGAGAGGGTCGCGAGCGCAGCTCCCCAAAGCTGTGCCGACCCCCCGTTTCGAGGCTGGCCGGGTTTGGCATTATAAGGGCGTTCGATTTCCCCGCTACGAGTTGGGCGTTTGCACAGGCGGCGGTAAAAAAATGCGGCCCGCGGCAGGGGGCGGCGTGCCCCCCCTTTTGCGGCTCTGCCGCCGGGGAAGTGGGACAGACCTGACAGGCAGGAGCGCTGTTGCATCGGGAAATTTTGAAATGGAAGAACCGTTCGGAGCACAGTTGAAAGGATACTTTATCCACCCACAGTTGGCAGAGAAAAGCCCTGCCGCCCGGTAAGCAGCCGGGTCCCTCGCCGATTTTTGCCCTGCTGGAAACCCGCCGCGCCCCTTTGCCAGCGGGGCCGTTTCATGGTAAAATAAAAAAATCGGCCGCCCGCTGCTCTGTGCTGGGCGGCCCGGAAAAACGAAGGAGAGGAGGTCTGTCCGTGAACCGTGTCCCATCCGCCCTCCGCCCCAAAAACCGCTGGCTGGTCTGGCTCATCGTCGCCCTCTTTGCGGTGGAGGTGGTGCTGATCCTCACCGGCCACTACCAGTGCCCCTTCTATGCGATCACCGGGGTGCCCTGCCCCGGCTGTGGCCTCACCCGCGCCGGGATCTGCCTGTTGCAGCTGGACTTTGCCGGTGCCTTCGCCCTCAACCCGGCCATCTATCTGGTGGCCCTGACGGCGGGGTTTGCCCTGCTCTCCCTTCTCCTCAAAAAGACCTGGCACACCCAGGTCTGGCCCTACGGGGCGATGATGGTGGGGGTGCTGCTGATCTACGTGGTGCGCATGGCCCTCTATTTTCCCCACACCTACCCCCTGGTCTGGAACGAGAGCGCCCCCCTCTTTCAAATGCTCGTCGGCCGCTAGGGCCCCCGCGGCACCTGTTGTCCCGCCCTTTCGCTTCCCCGGTGAAAGGGGGTGGAAAGCGCAGCCGGACGGCAGAAGGGGGCCCCATCAGGCGGCTGTGGCCGCGCCGGTCTGTGCGCCGTGGCGATGGCACGGGCGTAGGGGACATCCTCTGCCTGTCTGTGCGGTTTTGCCGGCCCCGCCCCTTCCCTTTGCGGCCGTGCGCCCTCACTCTGCGGGGGGACGGCGGATGGGGCGGGGGCGGTTCTGGCCGCATCCGCCCCACTTTGGGCAAACGGCGCCCGGTGAGAGGCCCGGCGGTCTGTGCGCCGCCTTGTGCTTTTGGGGAAATCGGGGTATACTGGTTGATAATGCGGCCGCGGCCCCGGTTTGCGGCTTGGAAAATAGGAGGGAAGAACTATGTTTGCAGATATGATGGACACCATCGGCTTTGTGGGAAAGACCGATCCCGAGCTGGCCAAGGCCATGGGGCTGGAGCTGGCCCGCCAGCGCCGCAATTTGGAGCTGATCGCCTCCGAGAACATCGTCTCGCCGGCGGTGATGGCCGCCATGGGGAGCATCCTCACCAACAAGTACGCCGAGGGCTACCCCGGCAAGCGCTACTACGGCGGCTGCGAGTACATCGACATGGTGGAGACCCTGGCCATCGACCGGGCCAAGGCGCTCTTTGACTGCCAGTGGGCCAACGTACAGCCCCACTCGGGCGCCCAGGCCAACATGGCCGTCTACTTCGCCCTCCTCGCCCCCGGCGACAAGGTGCTGGGGATGTCCCTGGCCGACGGCGGGCACCTGACCCACGGCAGCCCGGTGAACATGTCGGGAAAATACTTTCAGTTTGCCTCCTACGGGGTCACCCGCGAGGACGAGCAGATCGACTACGACGCCCTGCGCGCCCAGGCGCTGGAGTGGCGGCCCAAACTGATCGTGGCCGGGGCCAGCGCCTACCCCCGCACCATCGACTTTGAGACCCTTGCGGGGATCGCCAAGGAGTGCGGCGCCCTGCTGATGGTGGACATGGCCCACATCGCCGGGCTGGTGGCCGCCGGGGAGCACCCCTCCCCCCTGCCCTGGGCCGACGTGGTCACCACCACCACCCACAAGACCCTGCGGGGTCCCCGGGGCGGCCTCATCCTCTCCAACGACCCCGAGTTGGGCAAAAAAATCGACAAGGCCATCTTCCCCGGCACCCAGGGCGGCCCGCTGGAACACATCATCGCCGCCAAGGCCGTCTGCTTTGGCGAGGCGCTGCAGCCCGCCTTCAAGGACTACCAGCGCCAGGTGGTGAAAAACGCCGCCGCCCTGGCCGCCGGCCTCACCGAGCGGGGATTCCGCCTGGTCTCCGGCGGCACTGACAACCACCTGGTGCTGGTGGACCTGCAGAACTTCGACCTCACCGGCAAGGAGTTTGAGCGCCGGCTGGACGAGGTCTACATCACCGTCAACAAAAACGCCATCCCCTTTGACCCCAAGAGCACCTTTGTCACCAGCGGCATCCGCGCCGGCAGCCCGGCGGTCACCACCCGCGGCCTCAAGGAAGCGGACATGACCGAGATCGCCGAGCTCATCTACCTGGCCGCCGCCGACTTTGCGGGCCAGGCCGACGCCATCCGCCAGCGGGTGGGGGCCCTGTGCGAAAAATATCCCCTCTACCTCTAAAAAACAGGGGAGACTGTGTTACAATAGCAGATGGGCCGGCGGGGAGAAGCCCGCCGGCCCATCTGTTTTGACTTCACTTTGCAAAAAACAGGAGGAGACCGCCATGCCCTTGGCCGACCGCATTCGCCCCCAGACCCTCGACGAGGTGGTGGGCCAGCAACACCTGCTGGCCCCCGGCTCGGTCTTTCGCAACATCGCCGACTCGGGGCAGATCCCCAACATGATCTTTTACGGCCCTTCGGGGGTGGGGAAGACCACCGTGGCCCGCATCGTGGCCAAGCAGGCGGGGAAGGAACTCCACCGCCTCAACGGCACCACCGCCTCCACCGCCGACATCAAGCAGATCATCGCCGAGCTGGACACCTTCTCCGGCGCGGGGGGGATCCTCCTCTACCTGGACGAGATCCAGTACCTGAACAAAAAGCAACAGCAGACCCTGCTGGAATTTTTGGAGGACGGCTCCATCACCCTCATCGCCTCCACCACCGAAAACCCCTATTTTTACGTCTACAACGCCATCCTCAGCCGCTCCACCATTTTTGAGTTCCGGCCGGTGGAGCCACAGGAGGTCAAGCGGGCGGTGCTGCGCGCCTTTGAGAAGATGGCGGGGGAGATGGGCTACCCCATCCACTGTCCCGACGAGGTGGCCGACTACATCGCCCAGAGCTGCGGGGGGGATGTGCGCAAGTCCCTCAACGCGGTGGAGCTGTGCTGCAACGGCACCGGCTTTGACGAGGGCGGGGAGGAAAAGACCATCACCCTGGAGCGGGCGATGCAGGTGGCCCAGCGCTCGGCCATGCGCTACGACCGGGACGGCGACGCCCACTACGACGTGATGAGCGCCCTGCAAAAGTCGATTCGCGGGTCCGACCCGGACGCGGCTGTCCACTACCTGGCCCGGCTGCTGGCGGCGGGGGACCTGCCCTCGGCCTGCCGGCGGCTGCTGGTGATCGCCAGCGAGGACGTGGGTCTGGCCTACCCCCAGTGCGTGGCCATCGTCAAGGCCTGCGTCGACAGCGCCCTGCAACTGGGGCTGCCCGAGGGGCGCATCCCCCTGGCCCAGGCCGCCATCCTCATGGCCACCGCCCCCAAATCCAATTCGGCCAACCTGGCCATCGCCGCCGCCATGGCCGACGTGGAGGCGGGCCGCTACTCCGACGTGCCCGCCTCCATCAAAGACGCCCACTACGGCGGGGCGGCCAAGATGGGCCGCGGGCTCAGCTACCGCCTGCCCCACGACTACCCCGACCACTATGTGGCCCAGCAGTACCTGCCCGACAGCCTGCGCGGCCGGGTCTACTACCAGTACGGCCCCAACAAGACCGAGCAGGCCGCCAAGGCCTACTGGGACGGGATCAAGGCCCGCCACAAGGAGGGGGAGAAGTAGCCCCTTTCCAGCAAAAAAGCCGCCCCTGCCGCAACGCGCGGTGGAGGCGGCTTTTGGCTGCCGAAAAACGGGGTCATTCCTGGGGATCTTCGCCCTTTTGACGGGCCTCTTCCTCGGCCTTGAGGCGGGCTTTCTCCTCGGCGTCCCGGCGGCGGGCCTCCTCCTTCTCGGCCTTGAGGGCGGCCACCGCGGCGTTGGCCTCTTCCGAACCGGCGATCATCACCTTGCCGTCGATGTAGACGATCTCGCCCTCCTCGACCTGGCTGTACCCCTCGTAGTCAAAGTCATCGGGCTCCTCCCGCTCCTCCTCGGGGAGGATGTCCAGGTCGTCGTAGGTGATGGCGGCCTGCCGGCGGCGTGCCTCCCGCTCCTGCTGGGCCCGCTCGGCCTTCTCCTCCTTGCGCTCCCGGTGGGTCTGGATGGAGTACCAGACCATGGCCACAAAGAAGAGCAGCAGCAGCACGCTGAAGGCCAGGAAGATCCACTGCCAACTGCCCCACTGGGCCAGCGGGGTGCGCACCAAAAAGAGGACGCAGGAGATCAAAATGAAGAGGATGGCTATTGCAACAAAAATTCCCATGGGGGAGATCGCTCCTTTTTCGTTTCAAGTCGGCGCCCCTTGTTCGCCGGGATCGATATTTTTTATCATACCATGAAACCGGCCGCAAAACAAGGAAGGCCGTCGATTTTGCGGGGAGGCCGCCCCCTGCCGAAAGGGGGAAAAATCGCTCGGTCAGGCATTGACAATTCCAAAAAATGCCTGTACCATAGGGGTGTCGGTACAGCCTTTTGGCTGTGGAGGCGGCGGGCAAAAGCCCTGCCGCCGGACGGGGAATGCGGTGCAAATCCGCAACAGTTCACTCTACTGTGAGAGGGGACGAACCCCGCAACCACTGGCGCGCGTTCTGGGCGCGCGCTGGGAAGGGCGGGGGGAGGAGTGGCGGCCAACAGGCCGCCCGCAGCCTCAAGTCAGGATATCTGCCGGCAATGTATACGTATAGTTTTTTTGTTCGATGAAACAATTTGTGTTTGTTGCACAAAAAAGCTGGCTTGCCAATGGCAAACCAGCTCCTATTTGATGAAGAAAACGACACAGTTTTTCAGAACGAAAAACTATACCCTTCTTTCGGTGAGGAAAAGATGGTACAGCAATGCGCGGGGTGAATATTGGCTCCGGCTATTTGTGTACGCTCTTTGGGGCCCGCCGAGTTTCGGCGGGCCCTTTCCTTTTTCCCCCGAAGGGAACAAAAAAAGGAGAGAGACAATGACAAAACGACTGACAAGCTTGGTCCTGGCGCTCTGTCTGGCGCTGGGCGCCCTGCTGACCCCGGCCTATGCCGCGGCCGGCGCCCCTCGGGGCGGCGCCGGGATCAGCACCACCCTGCGGGTCGAGGGGTACGGCTTTACGGCGGTTGAGCCGACGGCCATCACCCTGCCCGACACCTACAAGTCCCTGCCCGAATATGGCCTCACGGCCTGGGCGGACAAGGACCCCGGTTTTTACACCCCCCTGCATGTATTGGCGCAGTACTGCGTGGACAACGGCCTGGACCCGGCGGACGTTATCGACGCCACTCCCGGCTTTTTGCAGGACTTTTTGGACACCAACGCCGACGCCCCGACCGATGTCTATTTCATGTACATGGTCAACGACGCCTATCCCGCAAAGGACGGCACCGGCTACCTCATCGACGGCTGCCCCCTGGCAAATGGCGACGAGGTCACCCTATACGACCTCTGGTACAGTGCATACGCCGGCAGCCTCTACACCTATTTTGCCGGTGACAGCCTGACGGCCAACACTGGCGAACCCGTCTCGGTCACCCTCATGGGCACCGCGGGGATGAACGCCGCGGCGGCGTCGCCGGTCAAGGGGGCAACCATCCTCGCCTCTAAAGACGGCGGGGCAGAGGCCGAGGTGGGCACCACCGACGAAAACGGCGTCGCCTCCCTCACCTTTGACGAGGCGGGCCGGTACACCCTCTCCGCTGTCCGCAAGAGCAGTTGGTACGACAGCAAGGGGAATCCGGCCATCGACATCAGCCGCCCCTATGCCGAGCTGACGGTCACTGAGGTGACCTACACCGACGCCGAGGCGGTGGCCAAGGCCAAAGGCGAGCTGGATCTGGGCGACCTCTCGGCGGTGAAGGGCGATTTGACCCTGCCCACCGCCGGCAGCGCCGGGACCAGCATCGCCTGGCAGAGCGACAATCAAGCGGTCCTCGGCGACAACGGCAAGCTCACCCGCCCCACTGACGGGGTGGATGTGACCCTCACCCTCACCGCCACCATCTCCCGCGGCACGGCAAGCGACACCAAGGTCTTTTCGGTCACCGTCAAGGCCGTCACCGCCGACGAGGTGCGCGCCGAGATCCAGGCCGCGGTGGACGGGGTGAGCCTCTCTGCGACCAACGGTCTCTATGTGCGGGAGACCGATTGGGACAGCGATTACAACGACGTGCCGGTGGACAATGTCGAGACCACCTGGCAGTTGCAGATGGACCGCACCGACATTTCAGTCGAGGTGGTCTCCAGCGGCAACGCCAACATCTCCGCTGCGGCGGGCGATGAAAACGGGAAGGTCACCTTCACCGACGAAAAGGTGCAGGGAGAGGTCACCTTCCGCTTCTCCAAGGCGAGTGTCCCCGGCGTCTTTTGCGAAAAGACCGTTCTGGTCACCGTGCCGGCGCACACAAAGACCACCCAGGAGCAGATCGACGGCGCCGCCGCCCTCTTTGGCGGGGCGGACAGATTTGCCCTCATCGGCCTGGACAATGCCGACGCCGACCACGTGGTGGGCCCGCTGAAACTGCAAAAGACCCTCTCCTCCTATGGGGTGAGCGGGTATAGCGACGTCGCGCTGAAGTGGGCGAGTGACAACACCGCTGTTATCGATCCGCCCTCCTACGGCTCCAGCTCGGTGAAGGTCAACCGGCCCGCCTACGGCGAGCCCGACGCCACCGTCAAGCTGACCCTCACCATCGACAAGGACAGTTACACCTCCGGCTCGGTCACCAAGCGGACGGTGGAGATTCCCCTCACGGTCCCCGCTGTCACCCAGCAGGAGCACGACGCCGCCCAGACGGCCGTCGATGCGGCGCTGGCGGGGGTCACCCTCGACGGCTTTACCGAGATGAGCAGCCTGGGGCTGACCGAAATCGACCCCCAGGCGCTGGAATTCGACATCCAGCTCAAGGATGTCGGCGACCTGATCAAGGCGGGGATGATTGCCGACACCCCTGAGAACAGGGCCATGAGTTACCAGTGGTCCACCGACAGCGCGGCGGCGGATGGGACCAACTACCTCACCGCCAGCTATCTGCGCTGCAATGTCTACCGCAGCGTCGGTGCGCCCGACACCCAGACCAATCTCAAATTGACCCTCACCTACCAGGGGGTCAGCGCCACCAAGACCTTCCCGGTCACCATCAAGGGGATCACCCAGGCCGAGGTGGACGCCGCCAACGCCGAGATGAAGGCCTATGAGGCCGCCCTCTTTGACGGCATCAAGGGCGCAAACGAGAGCCCTGACTTCATCACCCACAACCTGGGGTGGGACCGGGCAAACGGCCACGTCTCCTTCTACCGGATGCACAGGGAGGGCGACGCCTTTGTCTACACCCTGAAAAACAGTTCCTGCCCTGGCAACGTGGGGGTGGAGCTGGGCAGCTGGAGCGCCTCTCCCTACGGCTACATCGGCACCACCACCGGTGGTTACGGCGGCTCCAACCTCTTTGAGCTGCTCAAGCGGCCCGACTTTGGCGAGCCCGACGCGCAGGTCACCCTCTCCACCCCTCTGAAGAGCCTGCGTTATGAGAAGGTGAAGAACGCCGACGGCACAGCGGCCGTCCCCGGCATCACCGCCCAGGTCGCGCTGACCATCCCCGCCTTTACCAATGAGGTCGCCGCCCTCTCGGTCGAGGGGCTCGACATCGCGTTGCAGCCGGGGGAGAGCAGCTACACCATCCCGGTGGACGAGGCCAAGGACGAGGTGACCCTCACCCTGAATGTCAAGGACCCCGCCGCCGTCGTCACCGTAAACGGCAAAGAGGTGGGGGCGCAGGCGGTCTCTCTGGCCGCCGAGACCAAGGGAAACCCGGTGCGCGTCACCATCCCCCTGACGGGGGAGGAGACCCCGGTCGTCCTCGCCGTCACCGTGCAGGGGCAGACCAACACCCTCGATCTGGTCCTCAAACGCACCCCGGTGCCCGGCCCGGTTCGGCCCGCTCTCCCCTCCGCCTGGCCGATGCACCAGGGGGATGTCGGCAACAACGCCGTCCTCCCCTCCCTCAAGCCCGCCGGCAGCAGCTCGCTGCTCTGGCAGCAGACCTGCACCGCGGTCGACCCCCTCTGGGGCGGCGGCTATGCCGGTTCCCCCATCCTGGTGGACGGCAAGTTGGCCCTGGTGCGGGACAACCAGGTGCAGCTGCTAAACGCCTCCACCGGCGAGGTGGAGAAGGCGGCGGCTCTGGCGGCCCCGAACGGCTACTACGCCTATCTCGCCTACGGCGAGGGCAAACTCTTTGTCCCCCTGGGGGACGGGCGGGTACAAGTCTTTAGCGCCTCTACCCTCGAATCCCTCTTTTTGACCGAGGGCGTCAGCGGGATGCAGGCGCTCTCCACCATCACCTACCGCGACGGCGTCTTCTACACCGGCTTTACCAACGGCTCTTCCGGCAGCCGGTTGAAGGGGTACTTTGCCGCCTTCTCGGCGGCGGATACCGACGGCCGCCGCAGCGATGAGGAGGTGGCCCCCCTCTGGACCTACGGCGTGGACGGCCCCGGCTACTACGGGGCGGGAGCCACCATGGTGGGCGACTTCATCGTCTTTGCCGGGGATGACGGCGTGCTGGTCTCGGCCGACGCCAAGACCGGTGCCGTCAAGGGGACCCTCGACCTGGGCGGCGGGGTGCGCAGCGCCATTGTCCAGTCGGGCGGGGCCCTCTACTGTGCCACCAAAGACGGCCAGCTCTGCCGCGTCACCCTGATCGAGGGCGGCGTCCCCATCCTCTCGGCCAAGGCCGCCCTCCCCGCCGGCACCAATGCCAGCCCGGCGGTGGCGGAGGGCAAGGTGTTTGTGGCCGGCGGGGCCTTCGCCGACGGCTACCTGGCGGTGTTTGACAGCGCCACCCTGGCCCCCGTCACCCAACTGGCCCTGGCGGCCGCAGGCAACACCCCCACCCTCACCGTTGACGGGGAAGAGGTGAGCGCCTGGTTCACCCAAAACGCCAACCCGGGCGCCCTCTACCGGGCGACCCTCAAAGATGGGCAGCTGACTCTCGCCACCGTCTACACCCCCCAGGAGGGGAGCCAGAACTACTGCCTCTCCAATGTGGTCATCGACGGGGCCAGCGGCGTCGCCTACTACGGCAACGACTCGGGCGCCCTCTTTGCCGTCAAGGCCTTGGTTGCCGCCGGCACAGAGGAGCCCGACCCCATCCCCAAACCCGATCCCACGCCTACCCCCGACCCTGCCCCCGATCCCGCGCCCACCCCCGACGGGGGAGAGCCGGACGGTGGCAGTCCCACCACCGGCGAGAAAGGGGATGGGGTGGTCCTCCTTCTGGCGGCCCTGGCTGCCGGCCTGGGAGGGCTCACCCTTCTTCCCCGCCGCAACCGCAGAACAGACAGCTCCCCCTCCTCCCAGTGACGGGAAAGGGATGACGGCCCCAATGTAAAAGTAAGGGGTGCCGTATCGTTTGCAGCTATCTGCGCCCCCAAATAGAGAACAGGGCCCGCATCATGTGCGGGCCCTGTTCTTTTTTGAAAGGGGAGGGAGAGAAAGGGAGGGCTTTGGACCGCCGGGCAATCTGCACAACCTGTGTGTCGAATTTTCTCCTTTTTTGTCGTTTAGGATGTGTTATAATGGGCAAAACGGGCCGTCGACGGCCCGCAAGGAGGAGTTTGTATGAAAAGGTGTTTGGCAGTCGTCATGGCGCTGTGTCTGGCCCTGCAGCTGACTGGGTGCGGCAAAGGGAAGCCCCAGAAGGGCGGGCAGAGCGCGTCGAAGGTGGCGATGAAGACGGTGTCCCTGCAGGGCATCACCTACCAGGTCCCTGAGGAGTGGGCGCAGCAGGCGGGGGAGACAGGCTACTGGCACTACCCCTCTTCCGACAAGACGGCGGGGCTGCTCAACGTCAACTATATGGAGGCGGACCTCTCGGTCGCCACCAGCGAAAATGCCCTCAAATTGGGGTACGAGCTGGCCTTTCAGGGGGTCCAGGGCAGTGCGGACAATTTTCGGCTGGACAAAAAGGAGTATGTAGATCTGGCGGGCAAATTGGCCATGAAAGTCACCTACACCCAGACCATTGGCGGGCGGGGGCCCTACACCACCGTGGTCTACCTGTTGGCCGATGTGGACAGCGACATCATGTACTTTCTGATTTTCATCATGAACGATGAGCTGGCCAAGATCATGAACCCAGCCATCGACCCCATTGTCAACAGCGTGCAGTTTCACAGGTGAGAAACCGGACGGCCAGGTGGGCCCGCGGATGAGTGTTTGGAGGCGTTGATATGAAGAGAGCGGTTGGGGTCATCCTCGCGCTGGCCCTGTGTCTGCAGCTGACGGGCTGCAAAACGATCCCCAAGAGGGAAGAGGATAAAAAAGAGAGCTCCTCTCCCCAGCTGGAGAGCGTACAGCTGGAGAAGCTTTCCTATAAAGTGCCCGCCGACTGGCGAAAAGTAAAGGCGGATCGAGGGTACTACCATTATCCCCAAAAAGAGAATACAGCGGGATTCCTCAGCGTCCTGTACTCCGAGCAAGACGTCTCCGAAGCCGCTGATACCGAGATGCTCTACGAGGTGTACGACGCGGTTTTGGAGGGGATGGAGAAGGGGGCGGATGGCTACCACCTCACCGGCAAAGAGCGGGTCAAACTGGCGGGGGTGGAGACGCTAAAGGTCAATTACACCGAGCGGTTTGACCCTCACGGGGTCTACACTCTAGAGACATATATCTTTGTCGGCCCGGAGAAAAAGGGTCTGTACTTTGCCATCTTCACCATGGGCGACGCCCTCAAAGAGGAGATGAGCGCCCAGATCGCCCCCATCACCGACAGCTTTCGTTTCAGCAGCCAAGGGATCAGCTGGGGGGAGGTATCCGGTGGCGGGGAAAGCGGCGGATCGTCAAAGCCCTCTTCCAGCGCCGCGGCGGGCGGCGGTACGGCCAGCAGTTCTCAGGAGACTGCCGGCAATCAGGGCGGGGGCAGTCATGCCGGCGCGAGCAGTTCTGGCCAAAGCGGCTCGACCCAGAGCGGTGCGGGGCAGAGCAGCTCAAAACCCAGCAGCAACAGCGCTCAGAGCAGCACTTCCCAGAGCGGTGGAAACAGCGCCTCCTCCGGCGTGACGGCAGGGCAGAAAAACGCCCTTAGCACGGCCAAGTCATACCTAAGCATCTCGGACTTTTCACACAAGGGTCTGGTGGAACAGCTGGAATACGAGGGATTCTCCCACGAAGAGGCTGTCTATGGAGCCGACCACTGTGGAGCAAACTGGAATGCACAGGCGCTGAAAGGGGCCAAGTCCTATCTGGAAGTTGCTGCCTTCTCCCAAAAGGGGTTGGCACAACAGCTGCAGTATGACGGGTACACCGGCGAACAGGCTGCCTACGGAGCGGCCAATTGCGGGGCCAACTGGAACGAGCAGGCCGCCAAGTCGGCCAAATCCTATCTGGAGATCTCCTCCTATTCCCGCCAGGGGCTGATCGATCAGTTGAAATACGAGGGATTCACAGAAGAACAGGCGGTCTATGGGGTAAATGCCGCCGGGCTGTAAATAGAAAAAGCGGGCCCGTCGTGAGACGGGCCCGCTTTTTTGATCAAAGGTGCGCCGGACAGCCGAGAGAAAAAAGCTGTGACTGTCACTGGGGGGCTTGTAACTGCTGTCCACATACGGTGTTGCCGCAGTGGAAATCGCAAAAATAAATGATGAGATATACAGATAGAATTTTTAATGTTGGCATTGGCATTGGAAGGAAACCGATGTAGCGGTTTTCCCAAAGGTCGGTTCAAACTATCCCTTCAGAAAACACAAAAAAGGTGAATCGATTAAATCGATTCACCTTGGTCCGAGTGACAGGAGTCGAACCTGCGGCCTCTTGAACCCCATTCAAGCGCGCTACCAAACTGCGCTACACCCGGAACTGCCCTACTAATATAGCATATTCAATTTTGAATTGCAAGGGGGTTTTTTCAAAAAAACCGTCTGTTTTTGCTTGCCCTCTCAAAAAGGGGATGACCATGCCGTTTTCCGCTCAAAAATGTATTTTACAAGAGTAGAGGGCTGAATTTGTTGACAAAGTGTTACAAAGCACGTATAGTGTAGGGGTATCTCATTCATGCAGGCACATGTGCATGGCAGCGTATGCCCACAGAAACCGGGGCAATCCGGTAAAAACCTTTTGCGGGGTGGAGTCAAAAGCTGTCGCGCGCAAGCCGGGAGGCGGCCTGCAAAAAACCGCAAAGGGGATGTGATAAAGAGATGAAAAACAATATAATTGAAATCAAAAACCTTGTCGTCGACTACGACGACGAACGCGTCATCGACGGGATGGACCTGGACATCGGCGACAAGGAGTTTGTGACATTGCTAGGGCCATCCGGCTGCGGCAAAACCACCACCCTCCGCGTCATCGGCGGGTTTGTGGAGCCGACAGCAGGAGAGGTCCTTTTTGATGGCAAAGACATCAAGGCCCTGCCGCCCCACAAGCGGCAGGTGAACACCGTCTTTCAGCGCTATGCCCTCTTTGCCCATCTCAATGTCTTTGAGAATGTGGCGTTCGGGCTGCGCATCCAAAAGCTGCCGGAGCAGGAGATCGCCAGCCGGGTGCAGGAGATGCTGGCCCTGGTCAACCTCTCGGGTTACGAGAAGCGCAGCATCGACCAGCTGTCGGGCGGACAGCAGCAACGGGTGGCGATTGCCCGCGCCCTGGTGCTGCGCCCCCGCGTCCTCTTATTGGACGAGCCCCTGGGCGCCCTGGACCTGAAACTGCGCAAGGGGATGCAGGTGGAACTCAAGCGGATCCAGAAGAGTTTGGAGATCACCTTTGTCTACGTGACCCACGACCAGGAAGAGGCCCTCACCATGAGCGACACGGTGGTGGTGATGAACGACGGGGTCATTCAGCAGATCGGCTCTCCCGAAGATATCTACAACGAGCCCATCAACGCCTTTGTGGCCAACTTCATCGGCGAGTCGAACATCTTGCCGGGCATCATGCGGCGGGACTTCCTGGTGGAGTTTGGCGGCGCGGAGTTTGTCTGCGTGGACAAGGGCTTTGAAAAGGACGAGCAGGTGGACGTGGTGGTCCGCCCGGAGGACGTGAAGATCGTCCCCCAGATCTCCGGCCAGATCACCGGGGTGGTGGAATCCATCATCTTTAAGGGGGTACACTTCGAGATCGGCATCGACTCCATGGGCTACCACTGGAAGGTCCACTCCACCCAGAGCGAGCAGGTGGGCGCCGTGGTGGGGATGACCCTCACCCCCGACGACATCCACATCATGCGGAAGATGGAGGGGGAGAAATGAAGTCAAAGTTGCCCTCCCTCCCGTACCTGATTTGGATGGCGGTCTTCATCGTCATCCCGGTGGGGCTGGTGCTCTACTTTGCCTTCACCACGCAAGACGGGGCCTTCACCATTGAAAACATCTCCCAGGTGGGCCAGTACACCGGGGTGCTGCTGCGCTCCATCTGGCTGGCGGCGGTGGCCACGGTCATCTGCCTGCTGATTGCATACCCCCTGGCCTTCTTCCTCTCCCGCACCCGGGCCTCGGTTCAGCGGACCTTCATCATGCTGGTGATGCTCCCCATGTGGATGAACTTCCTGCTGCGCACCTACGCCTGGATGACCCTGCTGGAAAACGGCGGCCTCATCAACAAGTTCCTGGGCTTTTTCGGCCTGGGCCCGGTGCAGATGATCAACACCTCCGGCGCGGTGGTGCTGGGGATGGTCTACAACTACCTGCCTTTTATGATCCTGCCGCTGCACTCCATCATGGTCAAAATCGAGAACACCACCCTGGAGGCGGCCCAGGACCTGGGCGCCAACTGGTTTCAGAGCTTTCGCCGGGTGGTCTTCCCCCTGAGCCTGCCCGGGGTGATGACTGGCGTCACCATGGTGTTCGTGCCGGCCATCTCCACCTTTATCATCTCCCGGATGCTGGGGGGCGGCGGCAACAGCCTCATCGGCGACATCATCGAGCTGCAGTTCATCGGCGCTAGCTACAACCCCCACATGGGCTCCGCCATCTCGCTGGTGCTGATGGTGATCGTGCTGCTGTGCATGAGCCTCTTTAACCAGTTCGACAGTTCTGGAAAGGAGGGCATCTACTCGTGAACAACAAAAAGAAAATGTCCTTTGGCGCCAAGTTCTACATGGTGCTGGTCTACGCCTTTCTCTACCTGCCCATCTTGGTGCTCATCGTCTACTCCTTCAACGAGTCCAAGAGCCGGGCGGTCTTCTCCGGCTTCACCTTTGACTGGTACGCCAAGCTCTTTCACAACGAGGCCATCATGTCCGCCCTCCTAAACTCCCTGGTGGTGGCGGTCATCGCCTCGGTGGCGGCCACCGCCATCGGCACCCTGGCGGCCGTGGGCATCAACGCCATGGGCCGCAAGATGCGCAGTTTGGTGATGAACTTCACCTATCTGCCGGTCATCAACCCGGAGATCGTCATCGGCGTCTCGCTGATGCTGCTGTTTGTCTTTCTGCGCTTTCAGTTTGGGCTCACCACCCTCATCATCGCCCACATCACCTTTGATGTGCCCTATGTGATCCTCAACGTCATGCCCAAGCTGCGCCAGATGGACGCCCACCAGGTGGAAGCGGCCCGCGACCTGGGCTGCAACCCGGTGCAGGCCTTCTTCAAGGTGGTCATCCCCGAGATCATGCCGGGGATCATGTCCGGCTTTTTGATGGCCCTGACCTATTCCTTCGACGACTTCATCATCAGCCACTTTGTGGCCGGCCCCACCGCCCAGACCCTGCCCCTGGCCATCTACTCCATGACCCGCAAAAAGGTCAGCCCCGAAATCAACGCCCTCTCGGCGGTGATGTTCGCGGTCATCCTCTCCCTGCTGGTGATCTACAACCTGATTTCCGCCCGGCGGGAGCGCAACAAAGGGAGGGCGGGAAGATGAAAAAAAACCGTCTTTTCAAGCGGGTGTTCTCCCTGCTGCTCTGCCTGGCGCTCCTCCTCTGCGCCGCCTGCCCAGTTCTGGCCGAGGAGGACGGCTACGAGTTCGACACCACCGGGGTGGACTACCAGAAGTTCCGGGGGCAAAACGTCTCCATCAACGTCTACAACTGGGGTCTCTACATCGCCGAGGGCGAGGACGACTCCATGAACGTCTGCAAGGAGTTTGAAAGGCTCACCGGCATCAAGGTCAACTACACCAACTTCGCCACCAACGAGGAGATGTACGCCAAACTCAAGAGCGGCGCCTCCAAGTACGACGTGATCTTCCCCTCCGACTACATGGTGGGCAAGCTCATCGAGGAGGGGATGTTGGCCGAACTGAATTTCAAGAACATCCCCAACTACGACCGCTATGTGGACGACAACTTCAAGAATCTGGAATACGACCCCGAGGGGAAGTACTCGGTGGCCTACACCTGGGGGACGGTGGGCATCCTCTACAACGCCGCCATGGTGGAAAAAGAGGTGGACAGCTGGGACATCCTCTGGGACATGGACTATGCCGGCCAGATATTGATGTTCAACAACTCCCGCGACGCCTTCGGCATCGCTCTGAAAAAGCTGGGCTACTCGATGAACACCACCGACAAGGACCAGCTCAAGGAGGCGGCCGACCTGCTCAAGGAGCAAAAGCCCCTGGTGCAGGCCTACGTCATGGACGAGATTTTTGACAAGCTGGGCGCGGGCGAGGCGGCCATCGCCCCCTACTACGCGGGGGACTACGCCCTCATCAAGGCGGACAACCCGGACATCGCCTTTGCCTTCCCCAAAGAGGGGACCAACCGCTTTGTGGACGCGGCCTGCGTGCCCAAAGACTGCAACAACCAAGAGGCGGCGGAGCTCTTCATCAACTTCCTCAACGACCCCGCCGTGGCCTACGAGAACTTCGAGACCATCGGCTATTCCTCCCCCAACACCGGGGCGGTGGAGCTGATGGACGAGGAGGAGAAGGCCGACCCGGTCCTCTACCCCGGGGACGAGGTGCTGGAGCGCGCCGAGACCTTCCTCAACCTGGACGACGAGACCAACGAGTACATGCAGCAGCTCTGGATCGAGGTGCTCAGCGACGACCAGAACGTCAACCGCTGGATCATCCCCGTCTTTGTGGCGGGGGCCATCGCCGTCTCCCTCTTCATCAACGTGCGGCGGAGCATCAAAAACCGCCGCAAGCGGTATGAAAAATAGCATCTTTCCACAGGGGAGGGCGGCCGCCGGCCGCCCTCCCTTTTTTGCCCCCTTCGGGGATGGAGGAAGGAAGTGGTCGAGGCGGTAAAAAAGGTTACAGCGCCCTTTCAAAATGCTGAAAATTCCTCCCAACCCCCTGGGGACAGGTTCCCTTTTGCGGCGATTGTGGTATACTGAAAGGGTAAGTTGGAGGGATAGCTGTGAGTGAGCAGGTGCTGAAAGTCATCACCTTTAACCTCAAGCGGGACAGCCGGTTTGCCCGCAAAAAAATATGGGAAAACCGCCGGGAGCTGGCGGCCGGGGTCATTCGCGACTCGGGGGCCAGCGTGGTGGGGGTGCAGGAACTGATGCCGGTGATGCGCCAGGACATCGCCTCCCTGCTGGAGGGGTACAGCCTCTTTGGCTGGGGCCGCAAGCGCAATTTGGGGGACGAGCACTCGGACATCATCGTCAAAAACGAGGATGTGGACGTCCTCTTTCACGACACCTTCTGGCTCTCCAAGAGCCCGGCCAAGATCGGCAGCCGCTACGCCTTTGCCATCTTTCCCCGCATCTGCACGGTGGTGGAGGTCTATTTGAAGAAGGTGCGCCAGCGCATCCGGGTCTTCAACACCCACTTTGACCACCTGCTGCCGGTGGCCCGCAACCTGGAGGTCAAGGTCATCTTCGACCGCATTGCCGAGTACCAGCGGATCGACCCCCTGCCCACCATCCTGATGGGGGACCTGAACGCCGGGCCCCGCTCGGGTTCGGTGCGGCGGATCCGGGAGCGGTCGCTGAAAAACGGCCCCCACTTTCAGGACGTCTTCGCCGCCCTGCAAAACGGGGGGCAGGGGGTCAACACCTTTCACTATTTTAAGGGAAAGGACAACACCACCCGGCGGCTGGACTACATCTTCGTCACCGAGGAGTTCGAGGTGCTGGACGTGCAGCTGGACAAGCGCAGCGAGGACGGGTTCTACCCGTCGGACCACTACCCGGTCATCTGTACCCTGCGGCTGCGCACCCAGGACGCCAAGTCCCAGGCCGCCGACTGACAAAAAAGCAAATTGCCTGGGCGGGCGGTGCACCTCGCGCCGCCCGCCCTCTCTGTCTGGGGCAGACCTTGTCCGGGCCGGGCGGATGTGCTATACTTTTCACTACATTGCGGCCGCAGACGCGGCATGGGGAGGGGTCTGTTTTGACACAGGAGATCAAGCGGCAGGCAAAGGAGCTCTGCCGGGGCCAGAAGGGGCTCTATCTGGTGGCGCTGGTCTACTCCTTCCTGGTGACGGCGGGGGGCACAGTGGGCTATTTCCTCCCCCAGGGGGAGGCGTTGACCCTGGGGCTGACCCTGGTCTCGCCGGCGGTCAAATGGCTGCTCTTCCCCCTCTCGCTGGGGTTTGTGCGCGCCCTCTGGCGGGGGTGGGAGGAGGAGCGGGCCCGCATGGCCGACCTTTTTTGGTTTTACACGGCCCCCGGCCGCCTCTGGCGGGCGCTGGTCCTGGGCCTCTGCACCGACGTGCTGATGAGCTTTTTCTCCACCCTGCTGAGCCGGGCCGACGGGCTGATGACCGTTCGGGGCACCGGGGGGCTGGGCACCGGGCTGGTGCTGACGATCTTCTCCCTGCTGGCGGTCATCTTTTCCCTCTTTGTCCTCCTGGCCAAGTACTGCCAGGCCCTGTCGCCCCGGCGCAACCCCCTGCAGTCGGTGGTGGCCTCCTGCAAGGCCATGCGGCACAACGCCGTTCAGGTGATCGTCCTCATCCTCTCCTTTATCCTCTGGGTCGTGCCGCCGGAACTGGCGGGGATGGCGGCGGAGGGCTACGGCCTGTGGGCGGCCATTGGGGTGCGGTTGGCCTGCTCGCTCTACCTGGCCTATGTCAACAGCTACATGGGGATGGCCCAGCTGATCCTGGCCGACTTTATCCTCAGGCGGCGGGACCCGGACTACCGCCCCGCGCTGGAGGATTGATTTAAAATAGAAAAGCCCCCCCGGTTGAGGGGCAGGCGGCGGGAATAGAGGTGGGGCGGCGGCGCGGCCAAGGGGCTGTGCCGCCGTCCCCTTTTTCGCCTGGGCGGCATTTGGCGCCTCCTCCGGGGGTGGACCCGTATCGGCCCGCGCCGGGCGCAGGGGGCTGAATGGGAGCCAATTTCTTTACCGATGTTGTTTTGCCCCCGTCTCTCTGTTATAACAGTTAAAGAAGGTTGACAAAAGGGTGGGAAGAGATGAAACAGCGCCAGGTGATCATTGACACAGAACGCTGTGTGGGATGTGGTCTGTGCAGCCGGGTCTGCGTTGCCCGCAACATTGCCATCAGCGGCCAAAAAGCGGGCACAATAGGAGAGTCCTGCATCTTTTGCGGGCAGTGCTCGGCGGTCTGTCCGCAAAAGGCCATTTCCATGGTGGGCCGCGGGGACGGACAGGTCGAGAAGGAGGGGGATGTCCGCCTCTGCCCCGACGACGTTTTGAACGCCATCCGCTTTCGCAGGAGCGTCCGCACCTTTCAGCAGAGGGAGATCCCGCGGGAGGTGCTGGCACAGATTCTGGAGGCGGGCCGACTCACCCACACGGCAAAGAACGCACAGGACCTCTCCTTCGCCGTCCTCGACAGGGAAAAAGACCGCGTGGAGGGGATGGCGGTCAGGCTGTTCAGGGCGGTGCGGCCGATTGCGGGCTGGTTTAGCCCGCTGGCGAGGAACAGCCGGATCGACGAGCACTTTTTCTTCTTTCGCGCGCCAACTGTCATCGTCATCCTGGCCAACGATCCGACGAATGGCGTCCTCGCCGCGCAAAATATGGAGTTCGTCGCGGAGGCAAACGGCCTGGGCGTGCTGTACAGCGGCTTTTTTACCATGGCTGCCCGCGCTTCGCGAAAGATAAAACAGGTGATCGGCGTCCCCAAGGGGAAACGGGTGGCCATGACGTTGGTGCTCGGCTATCCGGGTGTCAAGTATCTGCGGTCGACCCCTCATCGGGCGCTGGATGTGCGATATTTATAGGGGGGATCGGGAATGGAAAAAGGGTGTGAGGAAAACCGTCGGCAGCTCGCCGCCGGCTTTCGGCGCTGTCGGGACGCCTTCACGGCGATCGGCGATGAGACGAGGCAGGCCCTCCTGCTCGCCCTGTTGGAGAGCGACCTGTCCGGGATCCGGGTGGGGGAGATCGCCCAGAAAACCCATCTCACCCGCCCCTCTGTCTCCCACCATCTGAAGATATTGAAAGAGGCGGGCATCGTCGCCATGCGCAGGGAGGGGACAAAGCACTACTACTATTTGAGCGCCGACGAGACGCGGTGGAAAGAGATCGCCGATCTGGTGGGCCGCGTCTATTCGAGCATCCAGCACATCAGTGCGCCATCGGAGGGGGAAGAAGGATGATTTTGTATTTTTCGGGAACGGGAAACAGCGAGTACGTCGCCCAAAAGCTGGGGCAGTTGGTCGGCGACGAGGTCTTGAACCTCTTTGAAGCCATCAAAAACAGCGACTTTTCGGAGCGGCGCTCCCAGCGCCCCTGGGTGGTGGTCGCCCCGACATACGCCTGGAGGCTCCCGCGCATCCTGCAGGCGTGGCTGGAGCGCACCCCCCTCTCCGGGAGTGCGGAGCTGTATTTTGTCATGACCTGCGGCGGGAGCATCGGGGGTGCCGGGCGCTATCTGGCAGAACTCTGCGCCCAAAAGGGGATGAATGACCGCGGGTGTATGGAGATCGTGATGCCCGAAAACTACCTTGCCCTGTTCACCACCCCGACCAGGGAGGAGGCGTTGCGGACGATAGAGAAGGCGGACAGGGGGATCGAGAGCGCAGCCCGCCTCCTCAAGGGGGGCGAAGATTTCCCCAGACCAGAGGTTTCCTTTGGCGGTCGGGTCAACAGCGGGCTGGTCAACCGGCTCTTTTACCCCCTGTTTGTCCACGCCAAGAAGTTTTACGCCACCGACGCCTGCGTCTCCTGCGGCAGATGTGTCGAGGTCTGCCCCCTCGGCAACGTCCGTCTGTCGGGCGGAAAACCCGTATGGGGGGAGCACTGCACCCACTGCATGGCCTGTATCTGCCGCTGCCCCAAAGGGGCCATCGAGTACGGGCGGCACAGCAGGGGCCTGCCGCGCTACACCTGCCCCAAAAAGGTACAATAGACGGCACCATAAAAGGGGGGAGACGGCGCTTCGCATGCGCTGTCTTCCCCCTTTTGCTGTCTGCCGATGCGGCGGGACGGCAGGGTGGGTACGGCCGGTTTGCCCGAGGAGGGTCCGCTTCTGTCCGGCCCTCTACCGGGGGCGCTGGGCTGCCGTCCCAGCGCCCGCCCTTTTCTCCCGCAGCGCCCCCATTGCAGAGGGACCCTCCCGCGGAGAGGGGAAAAGACAGGGCCGGTGGAGCATCGTTTGCTCCACCGGCCCTGTCTTTTCTTGAGGGGTCAGCGCCCGTCCTCTGGGGGAGGGGCGTCGTCCTCCTCCCTCACCGGCTCCTGGATCTCCAGGTGCTCGGCAGGGGGGTCCGGGGGCTGGATCTCCAGCTTTTCTGCTGGCCCGTCGTAGGCGCGGCTGTTGGCCCGGTTGAATTCCTCTTTTTGCTGTTGTTTTTTCTTGTAGTGGTTGCTGATGAGCTTGCGGACGACAAAGACCGCAATGAGCATCAATAGGGCGTATACCAGGGTCTGCCCCGCCATGTAGGAGGCGCGGACCAGCGATTCGTTGTCCATAAAAGATCCCCTTTCCAAGGTCGTGTGGCTGCCCGAGTGGGGCGGACGGGTTTGCCGGAGGAGGTGTCCCGCCTAGCGGCTGGCCGCCTCTGTCTCGGCCCGCTCCTTTTTCATGGTGCGGCGGTGGAGGAAGAGGAGGGAGAGCAGCAGCAGGGCCACGGCCACCACCAGGGTGAGGAGGGCGTTGGCGGTGAAGCCCGCCACAACAAAGCCCACAAAGCAGCAGCCGGCGGCCAGGGTGGCGTAGGGCAGTTGGGTGGACACGTGGTCGATGTGGTTGCACCCGGCCCCCGCAGAGGAGAGGATGGTGGTGTCGGAGATGGGGGAGCAGTGGTCGCCGTAGACCGCCCCGGCCAGGATGGCGGCGAAGATGATGGGGATGAGCTCCGGCGCCGAGTAGCGGGAGATCTCCACCGAGATGGGGATGAGCATGGCAAAGGTCCCCCAGGAGGTGCCGGTGGCGAAGGCAAGGCCGCTCGCCACCGCAAAGATGACGGCGGGGAAGAGCTGCAGGGGGAAGTGGGAGGAGCGCACCAGCTCGCCCACGTACTGCCCGGTGAGCAGGTATTCGGTGCAGACGCCGCCGATGGACCAGGCCAGGACCATGATGGTGATGGCGCTGAGCATGGACTTGAAGCCGGTGGTGATGCCGCCGAAAAATTCTTTAAAGGTCATGAGGCGGCGGGGCAGGTAGAGGAGCAGGGCCACGATCAGGGCGCCGAAGGCCCCATAGGTGAGGGAGGCATTGGAGTCGGTATTGGCAAAGGCGGCCATCAGCCCGACCTTTTCGCCGTCCACCACAGTGCCGAAACCGCCGGTCCAGAGCATGGAGGCCACGGTGAAGAGGATGAGGGAGGCGATGGGGAGGACCAGATCCCAGATCCGCCCCTTTTCCGAGGGGACGATCCCGTCCAGCTCGTCTTGCGCCTGGGCGGCGGGGACGTTTGTGATTTCACTGCCTTCCCGGCGGGCCTTCTCAAAGCGCTCCATCGGGCCGAAATCCAGCTGACAGAGGGAGAGGGCGATGACCATGATGATGGTGAGGATGGCATAGAGGTTGAAGGGGATGGACTGCAGGAAGGTGGTCATCCCGTTTTGGGTGGCGCCGGTGTCCGCCAGCACCGAGATGGCGTAGGCCGCAAAGCTGGAGATGGGGGCGATGGCGCAGATGGGGGCGGCGGTGGCGTCGATCACGTAGGCCAGCTTGGCGCGGGAAATCAGGTGTTTGTCGGTGATGGGGCGCATGACGGTGCCCACGGTGAGACAGTTGAAGTAGTCGTCAATAAAGATGAGCAGTCCCAGCCCGCTGGTGGCCAGCATGGCGCTGGAGCGCTTTTTGATCTTGCGGGACGCCCAGTCGCCGTAGGAGCGGGAGCCGCCGGACATGGTGACCACGCAGACCAGGGCCCCCAGCAGGGAGAGGAAGACCACCATGTAGGCGTTGTCGCCAATTTTGGTGGTGATGAGTGAAAAGAGCTCCACCAGGGCCTGAAGGGGGTTGCCGCCGGTGTAGATGAGCAGCCCGGAGAGGATGCCCACCAGCAGGGAGGAGATGACCTCTTTGGTGATGAGGGCCAGAACGATGGCCAAAATGGGGGGGAGCAGGGACCAGAAGCCGAAGTGCTCCATATAGATGACCTCCTTTGGTTTTGCTGAAATCGACACAGCTTATCAAATTTTATCACAATTTGTATGGAAAAACAATTGCGCCGACAAACTGCACATCTTTTTTGGGACAGCCTTGGAGAAAAAGTGGGGAAAACGGGTTTGCCTTGATTTCCCAGTGCAGATACTATAAAATGTAGACAATAAACAGGGAGGTATCCAACATGGAAAACACCTATCTCATCACCACCGATTCCACCACCGATTTTGACTCCGCTTATATAAAGGAACACGACATCCACATGGTCCCCCTCTCCTACGTGGTGGACGGGGTGAGCCACCCCGACCTCAACGCCACCGAAACAGGCGACTACAAGGCCTTTTACGACGCCCTGCGGGCGGGGGCCATGCCCACCACCTCACAGGTCACCCCGGAGGAGGGGATCCGCTTCTTTGAGCCCCTCTTGCAGCAGGGGTACGACATCCTCCACTTGGCCTTTACCTCCGGCCTCAGCGGCACCTGCGGCAGCATGATGGTGGCAGCCGACGAACTGCGGGAAAAATACCCCGAGCGCAAGATCACCGTCATCGACTCCCTCTGCGCCTCCCTGGGGGAGGGGCTGCTCTACCACCACATGCGCCGCCTGCAGGACGAGGGCAAGAGCATGGAGGAGGTGGCCGAGTGGACCGAGCGCAACAAGCTGCGCCTGTGCCACCAGGTCATCGCCGACGACCTGCACCACCTGCAGCGGGGCGGCCGCGTCTCCAAGACGGCGGCGGTCTTTGGCACCATGCTGGGCATCAAGCCCATCATCCACGTCAACAACGAGGGCAAGCTCATTCCGGTGGGCAAGGCGCGGGGCCGCAAGGCGGGGATCGAGTCCCTGCTCAAGACCATGGAGGAGAAGTTTGTCAAAGAGGACAACGACGTGGTCTATATCTGTCATGCCGACTGCCTGGAGGACGCCCAGCAGACGGCCAAGCAGATCAAGCAGCGCTTTGGCGTCAAAGAGGTGTATATCAACTATATTGGCACGGTCATCGGCAGCCATACCGGCTGCGGCACCATGGCCATCTTCTTCCTCGGAGACAAGCGGGACATGTAAATTCAGGAAAAAATGAATAGAAAGACGTCTTCATACAGCGGGTGGAGGCGTCTTTTTTTTGTGCGGGAGGGGGGCGCGTCTATTTTGTGCCCTAAAATGCCGCAAAAAAATCTTTATCCCCCCGGTGAAGGGTTGCGTCGAGAAATGAAAATTGATGAATGTTTTTAACGAAAATGATAGTTGCATGCAATTTGCATATTTTCGACCGGCCGGCAACGGGAAAGGAGGAAAAGAAGACTTTGACAAAAAAGTTGTAGCATTTTACTACAATGAAATGTAAAAACGGTTTTCTATATGAACAACTTACATATAAAAAGGAAAAGTAGACAAAAATCAAAATTGCTTTTAATGGAAATCGGCAAAGATGGGGCAATTGAATTGACAAGGCATTCCCAGCTGGCTAAAATTAGTTACAGCAAAACCCGTTTGACAATCCCCGTGTGGCGCGGGGAACCATTTGGAGGAGGTTTCAAAATGAAAAAATTACTGGCATCTTTGCTTGCCGTGACCATGATCGCCTCTCTGGCGCTCGTTGGCTGCGGCGACAGCAAAGACAAGGGTACTGGCGACAGCAGCGGCGACAACAAGAGCGGTATCAAGAGCATCTGCTTTGTCACCACCAACCTGGGCGACAAATCCTTTAACGACATCGCCAACGACGGCATCGTCAACTCCGGCAAGAAACTGGGCCTGGACTACAAGGTCATCGAGTACGGCACCGACAAGTCCAAGATGGAGCCCGCTTTCCTGGACGCGGCTGAGAACTACGACATGGTCTTCTTCTCCAGCGGCGAGCAGCTGGAGCTGATCCAGCGCCACGCGGAGGAGTTCTCCGACGTGAAGTTTGTCGGCTTCGACATCGACCCCGACAAGGATCCCAAGTTCCCCAACATCTTCTGCATCACCTACGCCCAGAACGAGGGCGACTTCCTGGCCGGCGCGCTGGCTATGAAGATCTCCAAATCCGGTGTCATCGGCTTTGTCGGCGGCGCTGAGGCCCCCGTTATCAACGACTTCATGGTCGGCTACATCGAGGGCGCCCTCCACGCCAAGGCTGACGGCAAGGTGGCCATCGCCTTCGTGGGCGACTACACCAACGCCCCCAAGGCCAAAGAGTTCGCTCTCCTTCAGATCACCACCAACAAGGCGGACGTTCTGCACGGCGTGGCCGGCGGCGCTGGCCTGGGCGTGTTCGAGGCTGCGGCCGACAACAAGGGTGTCTGGGGCATCGGCGTTGACGCCGACCAGCGGCAGTTCTTCGTGGACTCCAAGCCCGAGATCGCCAATGTCATCCTGACCTCCATGCTCAAACGCAATGATATCGCCATCGAGGACATCGTCACCCGCACCTGCAACGGCGACACCAGCGACTTCGGCACCATCAAAAAATGGGGCGTTGAGAAGGAAGTTACCGTTCTGGTCGAGAACGACTACTACAAAGAGAACACCACCGAAGAGCAGCGCGCATTTGTCGACGAGTGCAAGAAGGGGATCATCGACGGATCCATCAAAGTTTCCACCGGTTACGGCATGGACCAGGATACCCTGAACGCCCTGCGCAACAAAGCCAAAGCCTAAGAGAGAGGTCTCTCAACAAGCGGGTTTTCAAACGGCTCAATCAAATCAAAAGAGGAGAGCGATTTCGCTCTCCTCTTTTTTGTGTGCAGAAAAGGGGCGTGCCACGGAAGCGGAGGCTGCCGGTGAGCTTCCTTTGACAGAGAGAGGCTGGGATCAGTGGCAGGTAAAAACAGGTGACTTTACCGATATTTCTGTTCAATGGATACAAAAGGAGTGGCCGTATTAATTAAAAAGAGAGAAGATTTTATTTACATGTTGACATATTTTTAGATATAGTATATGGTCAAGGCAAACAAATCCACCCTTGAGAGGCCATTCTGAGGAGGCTGCTTGACATGAAGAAAATCGGCGCACTGTTATTGGCACTGACATTGATAGCGGGAATGCTTCTGACCGGCTGTGGCGACAGCAAAGAGGAAGGCGGCTCTGGCGAGACCAAAGAGGGGGCCATCAAGAGCGTGGCGTTCCTCGCCGGCGCGCTCGGCGACAAGTCGTTTATCGACATCTCCTACGCCGGCATCAAATCCGCCGGTGAGAAACTGGGCATCACCTACAAGGCTGTGGAATACGGCAGCGACAAATCGAAGATGGAACCGGCCCTTCTGGACAGCGCAGAAACCTATGACATGGTCATCTTCTCCGGCAACGAATTTTTGGAGTATCTGTACAAATACCCCGATGAATTCCCGGACACCAAGTTTGTGGCCTTTGACATCGAGCCGGGCACTGAGATCAAGATGGCCAATGTCTTTGCCATTACCTTCCGCCAGTGCGAGAGCGATTACCTAGCCGGCGCCTTCGCCATGACTTTGAGTAAAACCAAGGTCGTCGGTTTTTTGGGCGGCATGGAGGCCCCTGTCATCAACGACTTTTTGGTCGGATTTATTGAAGGGGTACAGAGGGTAGACCCCAACGGCAAGGTGGCGCTGGTCTACAACGGCTCTTACAGCGATGCCCCCAAAGCAAAAGAGTTCTCTCTGATGATGGTCAATCAGAACAAGGCGGACGTTCTGCACCAGGTTGCCGGCGGCGCTGGGTTGGGTGTATTCCAGGCCTGCCAAGAAGCTGAGATTTGGGGCATCGGCGTGGACGCCGACCAGTACGAATTTTTTAAGGACGAAAAACCCGAAATCGCCGCAGTCATCATCACCTCCGCTGAAAAGAGGGTGAATGTGGCCCTGGAGACCGCCATCACCGATACCTACAACGGCACCGCCACCTACTATGGCACCCGGGAGGACTGGGGAATTGAAAAGGGGGTTGCCGACCTGGCCCAAAACGACTTTTATGAGGCCAACGCGCCGCAGGCCTGCAAAGATGCGGTTGACGCGGCCCGCGAAGATGTGAAGAGCGGCAAGGTAAAGGTCACCACCGGCTACGGCATGGAACAGGAAGAGCTGAACAAACGCCGTAACTCGGTAAAACCGTAACAACTTTAAAGGGAAGTTGCGAGGAGGGGGGGCGCCTGAGCGCCCTTCCTTCTTTGTGGTTGCAAAAAGATAGCAGTTGACGGGTGAAAAAGAAGGAGTGGCAAAAGGCCAACGGAGGAGAAAGGATCTTCTATCCTCTGCGACTTTGCAGCTGAAAACAGATGCAAAAAGGGGGAATTGTCCGCCTGAGCGGATCTTTTTGCCAAAATTGGAAAGCAGGCAGATTTTTCGCAGAAAATCACATTTGATAGAAAATTTTGAACAAAAGTTGAAGAGAAAACGCCCATTTATATAAGGAAGGGGAACTTTTAAATGAAATTTATGGTTTTCTATAAATCGTGCACAAAAAAAGGACGAGATTTTGTTCCATATTAGAGAAAACGGTTCGATTTTATTGACGAACTGTTACGAAAGGATTATACTTCAAACATGGAAAAACCCATCTCAAGTATTTTTATGGGGAGGCTATTCGAAATGAAAAAACTTCTGGCAATGCTGCTGGCAGTGACCATGGTCGCGGGTTTGGCCCTGACCGGTTGCGGCGACAGCAAGGATGAAGGCAACTCTGGCGGCGACGCCAAAGAGGGCGCCATCAAGAGCGTCGGCTTCATCTGTGGTAACCTGGGCGACAAGTCCTTCAACGACATCTCCTACGAGGGTGTCAAGTCCGCCGGCGAAAAGCTGGGCATCACCTACAAAGCAGTTGAGTACGGCACCGACAAATCCAAGATGGAGCCCACCCTGCTGGACAGCGCTGATGCGTACGACATGATCATCTTCTCCGGCAACGAGTTCCTGGAGATCCTCGAGAGACACGCTGACGAGTGGCCCAACACCAAGTTCGTCTGCTTCGACATCGAGCCGGGCACCGAGATCAAAATGTCCAACGTCTTCGCCATCACCTTCCGTCAGTGCGAGAGTGACTACCTGGCCGGCGTTTTCGCCATCACCCTGAGCGACACCAAGACTGTTGGCTTTGTCGGCGGCATGGAAGCCCCCGTTATCAACGACTTCCTGGTTGGCTTCATTGAGGGTGTCCAGAGAGCTGACGCCAATGGCAAGGTCGCCATGGTCTACAACGGCTCTTACACCGACGCCCCCAAAGCCAAAGAGTTCTCTCTGATGATGGTCAACAACAACAATGCTGACGTTCTGCACCAGGTCGCCGGTGGCGCTGGTCTGGGCGTGTTCCAGGCCTGCCAGGAGAAGAAAATCTGGGGCATCGGCGTGGACGCTGACCAGTACGAGTTCTTCAAAGACGAGAAACCTGAGATCGCCGCAGTCATCATCACCTCCGCTGAAAAGAGAGTGAACGTGGCTCTGGAGACCGCCATCACCGACACCTACAACGGCACTGCCACCTACTACGGCACCCGTGAGGACTGGGGCGTTGAGAAGGGCGTTGCCGATCTGGCTGAGAACGACTACTACCAGCAGAATGCTCCTCAGGAGTGCAAAGACGCTGTCGCTGCTGCCCGCGAGGACATCAAGAGCGGCAAAGTGAAGGTCACCACCGGCTACGGCATGGCTCAGGACGAGCTGAACAAACGCCGTGACTCTGTGAAACCGTAAACTGCTAGCGAACAATAAAAAGAAGGGCGGATGATTCCGCTCTTCTTTTTTTGCAAAAGAGGTTTGTCAGGCTCCCATCGAAAACAAAAAAGCGCTTGCTTTCTTGAGAAGCAATATTTCTGAATGGTGAAAGTGCAAGTTGTGGGCAGGATAGAGCATCCCTTTGCATGAGGGGGAGAAAAGGGGAAAATAGACGCAATCAACAAAACTTGTGAACGAACTGTAAAAATGAGGAAACTGTTATATTTGACAAGAGGGGACCACCGCAAAAACACAATCATCTATACAGTTGTACAAATTAAGTTCAGTTTGTTTTCAATGTTTATGGCAATTTTATCTAGTTATTTTAGAGCGTTCCTCTTAGCAAAAATTCAGAAATTGACAATTTGCATAAAATCTAAAAGCCATATATGTGCTATAAAGAGGTTTTCTTCATTCCCTGTTTACATTTCCAAGCAAATTGGTTAGAATTTATGATAGTGAAATTAGTATTGGGTGCCGTGCGGCGTATGGTGCGGCCGCGGGGTTTTCAGTACTAATCTTTGGGTGTCCCGAGCGCCCGAAATCACGAAAATCTACTGCAAATGTCCTGTCAAAAGGCAGGCCGTTTAAAGGTAAGTACGAGGTGATTGTATGCCAGAAGAAATTCTATTAATGGACAACATTACCAAAGTGTACGCCAATGGCTTTGTGGCCAACAAAGACGTAACATTGTCCGTTAATAAGGGCGAGATCCACGCGCTGTGTGGCGAGAACGGCGCTGGCAAGTCCACCTTGATGAAGGTCCTCTTCGGTAGTGAAACCCCCGAAGAAGGCCGCATTGTCATCAAGGGAGAAGAGGTCAAAATCAACAACCCCCTAGAGGCCATCGCCCTTGGGGTAGGCATGGTTTGGCAGCACTTTATGCTCTGCCCTTCTTTGACCATCGCTGAAAACCTGATTTTGGGCATGGAGCCCAAAAAGTTCGGCAAGTTCGGGCCGCTGAACATGGCGCAGGCCAACAAGGTCGCCCAGGAAGCCTGTGAAAAGTACGGCTTTAAGCTGGACGTCACCAGAAAGGTCGAGGAGCTGGCTGTCGGCAACAAGCAGAAAGTTGAGATCCTCAAAGCTCTGATCCGCGGCGCCGAGATCCTGATCCTCGACGAGCCCACCGCTGTTCTGACCCCGCAGGAGACCGCCGAGCTGTTCGTGCAGCTGCGCCACCTGAAAGAGCTGGGCCATACGATCATCTTCATCTCTCACCACCTGGACGAGGTCAAAGAGCTCTGCGACCGCCTGACCGTCCTGCGCCTGGGCAAATCCGTGGGCACCGCCATTGTGGCAGACGTGACCCAGCAGGATATCTCCCGGATGATGGTCGGCCGCGACGTCATGCTGAAGATCGACAAGACCAAAGCACAGCCCACAGAGACCGTGCTGAAGATCCGCGATCTTACATACAAAGATGAAGAGGGCCGCGACATTGTCAAAGGCTTCAGTGCCAGCGTCCGCAAGGGCGAGATCGTCGGCATTGCCGGCGTTGAGGGCAACGGCCAGCGCGAGATCTCCGAGATCATCACCGGCCTGCTGCCGCTGAACAACGGCGAGATCACCATCGACGGCCAGTCCATTCGCGGCAAGTCCATCCGCCAGATCCGCGAGATGGGCGTCGCCCACATCTCCGAGGACCGCATGACCTACGGCTGCTCCGAGAACCTGTCGGTCAAGGACAACATCATCTCTGACCGCTACTACAAGAAAGACTACAAGCAGGGCCCCCTGATGAACAACAAGAAGCTCGACTCCGAAGTAGACGAGCTCATCAAGGAGTTCTTGGTCAAATGCGGCGACCGCAATGAGCCGGTCCGGATGCTCTCCGGCGGCAACATGCAGAAGGTCGTTGTCGCCAGAGAGTTCTCCGGCGATACCCGCCTGATTGTCGCCAACCAGCCCACCCGCGGTATCGACGTCGGCGCCACCGAGTTCATCCGCAGAAAGCTCGTCGAGCTGAGAGATGGCGGAGCGGCTGTCCTGCTGATCACCGCAGACCTCAACGAAGCGCTGGAATTGAGCGACAGCTTGGTTGTCATGTGCGGCGGCGAGATCGTTGCCTACTTTGAAGATGCCTCTCAGGTCACCGACTTCATTCTTGGTGAGTATATGCTGGGCCTGAAGAGAATGTCCGACGAGGAAATCGGGAGGGTCTGCTATGACTAGTAAACAAATTGAAAAACGCTTTGACTTTTTCAAAACTGTTCTCTGTGTTCTCATCTCTTTTGTAATTGCGTTTATCCTCATCCTGCTGGTCAGTAAAGACCCGTTTGAGACCTTCAAGGTCTTCTTGATTGGGCCTCTGCAGTCCGTCCGCCGGATGGCGAACGTCATCGAGCTGGCGATCCCCTTGACCTTCTGCGGCGTCGGTGTTGCCATCATGTACTCGGCCAACCAGTTCTCCATGATCACCCAGTCCTCCTTCTTCCTGGCGGCCTGCTTGAGCTCCTGGTTTGCCATCTACGTGAAGCTGCCGAGGGGCCTGCACAGCCTGCTGGTCATCCTCATGGGCGCCATCATCGGCGGTGCCATCGCCGCTGTTCCCGCCTTCATGAAGGTGAAATGGAAGGCCTCTGAGGTCGTTTCTTCCCTGATGCTCAACTACATCGTCAACAACTTTGTCGCCTACTTCTTGATTTACGTCTTCAAAGACAAAGATGCTGGCTTCAACGCCTCTTACGAGTTCCACAAATCCGCTAAGCTGACCGTTCTGATCAAGGGCACCCGCATTCACACCGGCATCATTGTCTGCGCCCTGGTCGTGGTCTTCGCTTACCTGCTCCTTTACAAAACCAAATGGGGCTACGCCATCCGCGCAGTCGGCCAGAACCAGGATTTCGCCAAGTACTCCGGCATCGCGGTTGCCTCCGTTATGATGTACTCCCAGATCATCGGCGGTATCATCTCCGGTATCGGCGGCTCTGTCGAGATGATGGGTCTGTTCACCCGGTTCACCTGGGAAGCTCCCCCGACCTACGGCAACGACGCCCTGATGGTCGGCATCCTGGCTCGCTATAACCCCGCGATGGTTCCCCTGTCCGCTCTGTTCCTGGCATACATCCGTACCGGTGCTGACGTCATGTCCCGTGTTACCGATATGCCCATCGAGTTCGTGTTCATCATCCAGGGCGTTGTCATCATGCTGGTTGCTGCCGACATGTTCCTGGCCAAGTGGAAACACAAGCTCATCGTTAAGAATGCTCAGAAACAGATTGCTGTGAAGGAGGTTGCGAAGTAATGTTAGAACAGATTTTTTCGACTCTGTTTAGTTGGGCTACCCTGAAAGCTGCTCTGCGTTTTACAACCCCCATCCTGCTGGCTTCTCTGGGCGCTATCTTTACTGCAAGAGCAGGCGTTCTGAACCTGAACTTGGAAGGTACCATGCTGGCCGCGGCTTTGGGCGGCGTTCTCGGGTGCCACTACAGTGGAAGCCTCTGGACTGGCATTCTGGCCGCCATTCTGGTAGGCGTTTTGATTGCCGCCATCCTCGCTTGGGACGGCATCTACATGAAATCCAACATGGTGCTTGCCGGTACCGCTTTGAACACCTTCGTCTCCGGCCTTACCATATTCGTACTGTTTATGATAACGGGTGAGAAGGGCACATCAACAAAGCTGACCAGCTACAAAATGCCCAGCATCGACATCCCCCTGATCAAGGACATCCCTGTTCTGGGCGAGATCCTCTCCGGGCACAGCATCCTGACCTACTTTGCCTTCATCTGCGTGTTCATCGCCGCCTTCCTGCTGTTCAAGACCGCCATCGGTCTGCGGATCCGTGCAGTCGGCGAGAACTCCGATGCCGCTGAGTCTGTCGGCGTCAACGTCAAGAGGATCAAAGCCATGTCTCTGATCATCTGTGGCTTCTTCGCTTCTCTGGGCGGCGCCTACCTCTCCATGGACTATGTGACCTGGTTCCAGCGTGAAATGACCTCTGGCCGTGGCTTTATCGCCCTGGCTGCTATGAACCTCGGCAACTCGCATCCTGTTGGCACCATGCTGGCCGCCATGCTGTTTGGCGCTGCCGAAGCGATCGCCACCATCCTGCAGTCGCTGAAGATCCCCTATCAGCTGGTTCTGATGATCCCCTACTTCGTCACCCTGATCGGCCTGATCGTCTACGCTATCCGCCGCGAAGCGAAAATCAAAAAGCTCCGCATGTCCAGATAGTCAAAATCCAAATATCTTGCAAATGGATAGCTGTTTGGCTATCCATTTGTTTTTTCCAAGGCAGCCGGCCAAGAGGGCTGTAGCTATTTAAAGGAGGAGACATCTGTGGAGAAGATCCCCGTTATTATCGACTGCGACCCCGGGCATGACGACGCCATTGCTCTCACCATGGCGCTGGCCAGCGAAAAGCTGGAGGTGCTGGGGGTGACCCTGGTGGGCGGCAATCAGACATTGGAGAAAATCACCAAGAACTGCCTGACGGTGCTCGACTACATCGGCAAAGAGGTGCCGGTGGCTGTGGGGACAGAGGGCCCCATCCGCAGAGAGCTGACGGTGGCGGCCAACGTACACGGCGAGAGCGGGTTGGACGGCCCAACGCTGCCGCCGCCCCACTCCAAGCCCGTTTCCACCCACGCAGTCGAGTTTATGCGCCGACTGATCGAGGGGTGTGACCGCCCGGTCACCCTGATTCCCCTGGGCCCCCTGACCAATATCGCCACCCTCTTTTTGGCCCACCCGGAACTCAAGGCAAAGGTCAGCCGCATCTCCCTGATGGGCGGGGCGGCCCTCAGTGGCAACCGCACCCCCACCACCGAGTTCAACACCTGGCAGGACCCGGAAGCGACCCATCTGGTCTTTTCCTCCGGCATCCCCATCACCATGTGCGGCATCGACATCACCCACAAGGCCCTGATCCGGGACAGCGATATCGCCGACTTCCGGGCCATCGGCAACCGGGCAGCGGTGATGGTGGCCGATTTGCTGGACTTTTTCTCGAGCTACTACAAGTCCATCGGCGTCAATGAAACCCCTCTGCACGACCCGGTGGCCGTAGCCTGGGTCATCGAGCCCAGCATCTGCCGGACAGAGCGCCTCAATGTCTCGGTCGATTTGGACGGCGAGCACACGGTGGGCTGCACGGTGACCGATTTTCGCGGTGTCACCGGCAAAGAGCCCAACTGCGATGTGGGGCTGGACATCGACAGAGAGGCCTTTGTGGGGCTCATCAAAGAGCTGTTACACCACTACGACGGGCAGGTTGCCTAGACAAAAAATGCATTAAGAATTGACGGCAGGACGGCCGCGATGAACAAAAAGACTCGCCGCTGCAAAGGCAGAGGGACAGGAAGCGACTGCCGGTAGGCTGGTTCTATGTGTGTTGACTGAGCCCCTTTAAATGCCGCTTAGATGGACGGCAGACGGCCTCAATGGCTACATTGCGCCAATGGCTGTGAAGAAAACGTGAATTTGCATTTGCAGCCGGAGGGGCAGATCATTTCGCCCGATGTCTAGAAAGATGCCCTGCGGCGGGGCTATGGGGAAACGGCGGGCAACAAGGTTTCCCGGTAAGAGAAGATTGCGAAGAGAGCGAAAAGCAGGGAAGGCCAAAGGGCAGGACAGTCTCAATATCCTGATGCAGCGGCCGAGCTGGAGCGCTGGGCGCGCCTGCCGCCGAATCTCCGTGAAGGAAGAGGCCCCCTATACCGACCTGCAAAACAAGGTGGATAAACCGCCATTTGAGAGGAGTATGATTGATTTGGAAAAGAAGATTCCCCTGATTATTGACACCGACCCGGGAGTGGACGATGCCTTCTGCATGTTGCTGGCAAATTCCAGCGACCGGGTGGAGATCCGCGCCATCACCGCAGTGGCGGGGAATGTCCCCCTCTGCCACACAAAAGAGAATGCCCGCCGTTTGGCGGGGATGATGGGGCTGCGTGGGACCCGGGTGGCAGCCGGAGCGGAGAAGCCGCTGATCGTGCCCCAGGAGACGGCGGAGATGGCCCACGGGAAAAACGGGATGGGCGGCCTGGAATTGCCCGAGACCGATAAGGAACTGGACCTCTTGCCCGCCTGGGATGTCATCTATGAGGAGTGCAAAAAGGCCGAAGGGGAGATGCAGATTGTTGCTGTTGGCCCCCTGACCAACATCGCCATCGCCCTCCTCAAATACCCGGAACTCAAGGGCCTGATCAAGCATCTGATCATCATGGGGGGGGCCCAGACAACGGGCAATCACTCCCCCTATGGCGAGTTCAACGTCTGGGCGGACCCCCACGCGGCGGAAATTGTCTTTCAGGCGGGGGTGCCCATGACCATGATCGACCTGGACGCCTGCCACATGAGCTACCTCACCGACGAGGAGTACGACACCTTTGTGGGGATGAAGAACCGGTACAGCGAGAATTTCTTTGAGTTTATGGCCAAGCGTGAAGAAGAGAGAAAGTCCCGCATGGCTGGAACGCCGTTTGCCGGCAAACATTCGCCCCCGGACGCGGTGACCATTGCCGCTCTGCTGGACGAGGATCTCTTTACCTATGAATGGCTGCCCGTTTCGGTGGAGACCCACGGTCCCTGCATGGGCCGGACGGTGGTGGATTACCGCAACCGAGAGGGGAAGACCCCTAACTGCCGGGTGGTCAGAGGCGCCGATCGCCAGCGGTTTGTCAACCTGTTTTATAAGATGGCGGAAGTTTACGCCAAATAGCAGCGATGAAAGAGAGCGCGGTCGCCTTGAGCGGTCGCGCTCTTGATTGTTTACGACGGCCACTCGACCCGGATAATGAAAAAAGAGAAGGGGATGATTTTGCCGGCTGTCCGCTGCGATGGGGGCACTCTGGCAGCTGGCGATTTCCTCCCTTCTCCAAGACGGCAGAAAAACAACACGCAAAACAAATGCTTTTTAAAAAACTTGTTCGCCCTTTTTTAAGACAATGCAGACTTTGCAATCCTCAAAATAACTAGGAAAGATCTGGATGTAGATGTCTTTCGATCAATTTTTAAAAGGCAGAAAAGTGTGCAAAAAAAGGCCTGTTTTCATATTACCAAATTAGTGGTAAAATAGAGACAGATACTTCACCACAGTGGGGCGAATCAAAAAACAGGAGGAAAAAGATAAAATGAGCGCATCAAAGTTGGAGAAACAGCAGGCAAAACTTGTGGAGTTGGGCGCCATGGAGCAGGGAGACACCCTAATCGACTTTCTGCAGGCGAGTTATGTGGAGCGCCTGGTCGGAAAGATGGGCAGATGGAAACAGGGCTGGGCCTATTTTACCGAAGAGCGGCTGATTGTCACGACAGGGCTGCTGGAAGAGAATCTCATCATCCCTTACAAGACCATCCGCGAACTGGGAAAGTGTTCGCAGAGCTTGATGCCCATTGGCATTGTCATCACCCATGAGGACGCAAAAACAGGGGAGACGGTGACCGACAGGGTCTCGATGATGAAGCGAGATCGGTGGATGAAGTTTATGGCAGACAAGGCCGGTATCCTCCTCTCCTGACGGCACCCGGAGCGCCCTGCCCAAACACTGGGGAGATAGGGCAGAGACGTCTTAGAAGGAGTTTGCACGCGAACGAGCTCGATCTGGCCCTGCTGGCAGGGGAAAGACTTATGGTATTATCATACAGGCTTTTTGCCCGCACAGGGGAGAATGGGAATGGCGTGCAGGTCATTTGTCTGCGATAACTTCTCTTTTATCCTATAAACAGGCGCTGGGCTGCTTTTGGAAGGTAGCCCAGCGCCTGTTTGCCATCTCCCCTTGCAGCCGGCCAGATGTTATGATAGGAAAAAAATTGACAAAGGAGGGGCGGGGATATATCTGCTCTGGACTTTTTTCGGTTGTAGGCAGCATGGCCCCCTTTGCAGGCAAAGGGGGAAAAAGCCGCTCCCCAGACCGGCAAGCAGGGTGCGGTTGTGCTTTGAGAGAGCAGGCTTCGTTGTAGGTGAGGGAACAGGGGTTGGACACAGCAATCCGATTTGAAAGGGTCGTCAAGAAAAGGAGGAAGGAGTGGGAAGGATGTACAAAATGAGAAGGTATGGACAGCTGGCCTTTTTTGTGAAAGAAGAGGGGACTACAATGGTGCCAGGGAAATGGAAAGGAGCAGCCTCCAAATCGGCGGTATGCCCATCGACATTGGCAGGAGAGGAGGAGTACCTGTGACGGTGCAGGAGTGGTTGGCCGGAGAAGAGGAGGGCCGCCGGGCGCAGCTGCAAGAACAGTTTGCCAATTTGGCGCCGGGAACCGAGATCCGCCTGCTCGACCTAAATTCGGGCGAGGTGCTGATGCGCCAGGGAGACAGCTGGTGGGAGGTCTGTACCCTCATCGAGGGTCGGGTACAGGTGGCTACCCACCAGCCGAACTACACCACCTACACCCTGCGGGAGTTTTCGCCTTTTGTTCGGTTTGGACACTGGGAGGCGTTGGGGAAAAGCCCGTTTTTGGCGGCGACGGTGCGGGCCAAGAGCACCTGCCGGTTCTGCGCCCTCTCTCGAGAGGCCTATCTCCGCTGGCTCACAGACAGCCCGCAAGTCCTGATGAAGGAGGCGAGTGAAGCGGTGAGCGCTCTGCTTTATCAGGGGCTCTTGGACCGAAATACCCTGGTGATGGAGAGTGAGAGCCGGGTGGCATTCTACCTTGTCAGCTGCTTTCAGGCAGAGGGGCACAAGGGAGGGACAGGGGTGGTGATCCGGCGCAGCCACCAGGAGATAGCAGAGGCCACCAGCCTTTCGGTGCGCACAGTGACCCGCATCCTGCACCGGTTGCGGGAGCGGGGACTGGCGGGCTCCAAAAAGGGAAAGGTCGCCCTCGCCCCCTCGCAGGCCGAAGCGTTAAGGGAACTCTTTCCGCCGTTCTAACCGTTTTCCACACTACAAAAAAACAGGGAGGAACGGACCATGTCACAGCAATTCCACATGAAAATCGAGGAGGGGCAGGTGGCCCCTTACGTGCTGCTTCCGGGAGACCCGGGACGGGTGGAGATGGTCGCCAAGTATTGGGACAAAGCCACCAAGGTGATGAGCAACCGAGAGTACGTCACCTATACCGGGGAGTACAAAGGGGTGCCCATCAGCTGCGCCAGCACGGGGATCGGCGCGCCTTCCACCTCCATTGCCATGGAGGAGTTGGCCCGGTGCGGCGCCACGACATTTCTGCGCATCGGGACCTGCGGTACCTTTCAGGATTGGGTTCAGAACGGGGATATCGCCATCTTTGACTCGGCCGTCCGGCTGGATGGGGCCTCCAAGCTCTACGCGCCGGTAGAGTTCCCCGCCGCCGCCAACTACGAAGTGGTGAACGCCTGTGTCGAGGCGGCAGAGGGGATGGGAGAGCGGTACCATGTGGGAACCACCCGCTCGGCCGATACCTTTTACGCCCGCCATGCAAAGCCGGGCTCCTCTTTTGGCGGCTACTGGCAGTCCAGTTGGGCCAGCCACTTTGATGACCTGAAGCGGATGGGGGTGGTGGCGGCCGAGATGGAGGCCAGCCTCATCTTTGTGCTGGCCCGGGTCTGGGGACTGCGGGCCGGGGGTATTTCAGTGGTGCTGGACAATGTCTGCCAATGCGCCGGTGAAAGCGGCAACTTTGAGCCGGAGAAGGCCATCGACCACGCCGCCAGCTATATTGAAAAACTCTGCCTTGCAGGCTGTGAGAGTGTGCGCATCCTGGCGAAAAAGGACCGCGCCAGGAGGGCCGGATAGCACGGCGGTACCGGTAAAAAAAGAGGGAGATGCACAGATCCTGTGCATCTCCCTCTCGATATATCTGGGAAAAGGGGCCCTACTGGCCCAGGAAGAAAGAGGTGTAGCGAACGAAGAATTCGACCCCCAGGGGGAGGGCGCTCTCGTCCACGTCAAAGGTGGGGTTGTGGTGGTTGCCGGAGGTGCCGGGGCGGGTGGAGTGGCAGCCCAGGTTGGCGTAGAAGCCGGGGAAGGCGGCCAGGAATTCGGCGAAGTTGTCGGAAGCGGCGGAGGGATCTCTGCCGTCGACCAGTTCCAGTCCCATTTCCTGGGCAATCTGGCGGCCGTCCTCGGTGGCGGCGGGGTCGTTGATGAGGGGGAACTTGGCGGCGACCGCGCTGGTCACCTCGACGGTGCAGCCGTGGGAGGCACAGACCCCCTCACAGGTCTGGCGGATCTTCTCCAGCACCTTCTGCCCATCGCCGTACTTGTAGTAGCGGATGGTGCCCTCGATGTGTCCGGTCTCGGGGACGATGTTGAAGCGGTCCCCCGATTTGATGGCGCAGGGGCTGACCACGCAGGTGTCAAACATGCTGTGGTGGTTGACCGGAATAGTGATGAGCCGCTGGTAGCAGTCCACCGTGGCCTTGATGGGGTCGACGGTCAGGTCGGGCCGGGAGCCGTGTCCCCCCCCCCCCTTGACATCGATGTAGAAAATCTCGGCCCCGGAGAGGCGGGCCCCGGGCACCAGTTCAAGGGTGCCGGGATTCAAGTCCCCCAGCACGTGGATGCCGATGGCCTGATCGACCCCGCCCTTGCCCTGCAGGTATTCCACGATCTCGTCGGCACCCTGACCGGCCTCCTCGGCAATTTGGAAGCAGAGGTAGACCTTCCCCGCCAGCTGGTCTTTGATTTCCAGCAGGGCCTTGCCGGTGCCCAGCAGCATGGCGGCGTGGGCGTCGTGCCCACAGGCGTGCATGCAGCCGGGGATCTGGGATTTATAGGGGACGTCGGTCTCCTCTTCCAGGGGAAGGGCGTCGAAGTCGGCGCGGATGGCCAGAGATTTGCCTGGCTTTCCCCCTTCGATGACGCCCACCACGTTGCGGCGGCCCACGATCTCGTAGGGGATGCCCATAGCGCCCAGTTCCTCGGCGATGCGGCCGGAGGTCCACTCCTCCTGCAAGCTCAGCTCAGGGTGCATGTGAAATTCCCGTCTGCGCTCCACCACGTATGACTCGTGCGATTTGACAAGTTGATGCAGGTCCATCTGTTCTTCCTCCCAATAGAGCGGCTGTCCCGCAGTCGCGGGTGAAGGGGACAGCGCGATGATTTTACTGCTTTACAGCATTTCCTTATTCATTATACGGCTGGACAAAAAGCCTGTCAATCGCGGGGGAAAGACGGCGCTATACGGCGGTGGTTTTAAGCGCTATTTTAGGGTTGGAAGATTGCAAATGAAAAGGCCAAAATGCCCAAGCGCCCATCCGGGCGAGGGGAGAGGAGAAGAAGGGATTTGCGTTCTTCGGAACGGGGGAGGCTTCTCTGTGATTGGCCGTCCCCATGGAGAAAGGCGTGTACGCCATTTTCTTATATGGCTGGGCGAAGGGCTCGCCGACCGCGAAAAGATGGTATTGTCTGGCAGCAGCTTTTCGCGCTCTCCCCAGATGAGAGTACGTTTGCCGCCAGGAGAGCGAAAAGGCCCAGCGGCGCAGTCAACTGCTGGGGTAAAAGGGGAGAGGGGGAAAGGACCTGTCCCCTTTACAGAGAGGGAGGGGTCACCAGCAACAAGCCGCCCTCTGGAAGAGGCAGGGGCTCACTGCGCCCCCTTTTTTCGAATGGCATAGGAGGGCAGACTCGGCCGGCACCCGTTCTTTTCATAGAACCCCTCTGACCCCGGCTGTGCGCCAAAATACAGCATGGTGGGGGTGTGCTCCCGGGCCAGCCGGAGAAGATGGCTGCCAACGCCCTGCCGCCGGTACTGCGGGAGGACCAGCAACTCTGTGATGGTGCCGAAATAATAGCCGTCGGTGAGGATGCGCAGGCACCCCGCCAGCAGTTGGCCGTCGTAGGCCGCAATGTTGATGGTCTTGGCCAGCGCGCGCTCGGTTTTTTGCAGGTCGTAGTCGCCCGGCCATATTTGGTTGACAAAGGAGAGAAACGCCGCCGCGTCAAGCCCCCGGTCGTCCACCCGGTACTCCATTTTTCCTACACCTCCACAGATGTCTTTCTTGCTGGAGCGTCCGCCACAAGGCGGACACTCTTCTTTTTACCCACCATAACACAACCGCCCCTCTATTTCCACAAAGACTGGGGCTGGGGGGCAAAAAAAGAGAGCCCGCGTCAAGGCGGGCTCCCTCTGAAAGACTTTGCCGTTTGAAAATTTACTCCACGGTGACGCTCTTGGCCAGGTTGCGGGGTTTATCCACATCGCAGCCCTTGAGGAGGGCCACATAGTAGGCAAACAGCTGCATGGGGATGATGGAGAGCAAGGGGGCAAAGAGGTCGTTTGACTGGGGCAGGGCGATGACGCTGTCGGCAAACTCCGAGCAGTCGCCGTATCCCTCGTAGCAGATGAAGAGGACGTCGGCCCCGCGGGCCTTGACCTCTTTGATGTTGCTGACCATCTTCTCGCACAGCCGCTGCTGGGTCGCCAGGGCAATGACCGGCACCCCGTCGGTGATGAGGGAGATGGTGCCGTGCTTCAGCTCGCCGGCGGCGTAAGCCTCGCTGTGGATGTAGGAGATCTCCTTGAGTTTGAGAGATCCCTCCTGGGAGAGGGCGTAGTCCAGCCCCCGGCCGATGAAGAACATGTCTTCTGCGTGGCAGTACTTCTCGGCAATGGCCTTGTACTCTTCTGCGTGGCCGAGGATCGACTGCAGCTGTACCGGGATGCCGGCCAGCTCGTCGATGAGGGCGACGGCGTCGGCCTGGGAGAGGGTGCCCTTGCAGAGCCCCAGCTTGAAGGCCAGCAGGTACATCACCGACAGCTGCACGGTGTAGGCCTTGGTGCTGGCCACGGCGATTTCGGGGCCGGCCCAGGTGTAGAGGACGCTGTCGGCCTCGCGGGCGATGGAAGAGCCCACCACGTTGACCACCGCCAGGGTGTGGGCGCCGTGTTTCTTGGCCAACCGCATGGCGGCCAGGGTGTCGGCGGTCTCACCCGACTGGGAGATGATGATGACCAGGTCCTCTTTGTTGAGGATGGGGTCGCGGTAGCGGAATTCAGAGGCCACGTCCACATTGACCGGGATGCGGGCCAGCTTTTCGATGAGGTAGCGCCCGACGATGCCGGCATGCATGGCGGTGCCGCAGGCGACGATGTGGATCTGCTTAAAGTTTTTTAGCTGCTCGTCGGTCAGCTCGATGCCCAGGTCGATCTTCCCGTCGCGCAGGCGGGGGGAGACGGTGTTGGAGAAGGCCGAGGGCTGCTCAAAAATCTCCTTGAGCATGAAGTGGGGGTAGCCGCCCTTTTCGGCCGCCTCGATGTCCCAGGTGGCGGTGAGCACCTCTTTCTCGATGGGGGCTCCGTCCAGGTCGGTGATGGTGACCCCTTCCGCAGTGAGGGTGGCCACTTCGTTTTCCTCCAGCAGGTAGTAGTTGCGGGTGTGCTTGAGGATGGCAGGCACGTCGGAGGCGATGAAGTTTTCCCCCTCGCCCAGCCCGACGATGAGGGGGCTCTCCTTGCGCACGCCGAAGAGTTTGTCGGGGCAGCTGTCAAAGAGGATGCCCAGGGCGTAGGAGCCCCGCACCTGCCGCAGGGTGCGGCTGATGGCGTCAAACTCGTCTTTGGCGCCGTTTTCCAGGTGGTAGTCAAGCAGCTTGGCGACGGTCTCGGTGTCGGTCTGGGACTGGAAGGTGTAGCCCTTGCCCAGCAAAAATTCCTTGATTTCGATGTAGTTTTCGATGATGCCGTTGTGCACCACGGCGGTGTGCTTGCCGCAGTGGGGGTGGGAGTTCACGTCGGAAGGCACCCCGTGGGTGGCCCAGCGGGTGTGGCCGATGCCGCAGTGGCCGGTGGGCCAGCCCTGGGACTTGAGCTTCTCTTCCAGACAGGCCAGGCGGCCCTGGGCCTTGACGACCCGGATGGCCCCCTCGTCAAAGATGGCCACCCCGGCCGAGTCGTACCCCCGGTACTCCAGTTTGCTCAGACCGTCGATCAACAGGTCGGCGCAGTTTTCACGGCCGACATACCCTACGATTCCACACATACTATGTATCCCTCAAATCATTTCAAAAATTGTTCCCCGAACGCCCTTTGTCCCCGCTGTTGCCAGCGGGTTTTGTGGCGCCGGTCACGACCGGGCAGAATCTCTTCTGCCAAAGCCGGGAGGGCATCCGCCGAATCTTCGATCACCCTCCGCCTCGTCGGCCCCGTGGGCCCTGGCGCTTTCTCTTCCCCTGCCCTCCTTTCTCCTCACAAGTGAAAGATATTATACCCCATGTTATGCAAAAAGTCAAAATTCGTGCTGCTTTTTGCGCGATTTCTCCCCCAAAAAGAAAAGAGGAGAGGGGAGAAGCGTTCCCTCCCACCCGTCCGAAAGGGATGGGCCAAAAGGGAATCACTGGAGAGGAGAGGGAGGGGTGTCCGCCGGTCCCCGCCCATTTAAATTGCAGGATGGGCGGGTGCTCCCTGCAAAAGCGGGCGCAAAAAAGCCCCCGCGGCAGGCGGGGGGCGGAGGGCGATGGGACGGGGTCAGAAGCGGCGCAGAAATTTGGGGCGGAACCAGTGGACATACATCGAGACCACCCGGGTGAGGGCGATGTCGTAGACCACGTTGGTGACGTTGGCCACCGCCAGCAGCACCGCGAGGAAGCCGGTGGTGTAGGTGGAGAACTCGTCGGCCACCGCCGCCAGCCCGAAGACGTGGAGCATCAGGTAGTAGGCGAGGAGGATCGCCCCGTTGAAGAGGAGGAGCTTGCAGCCCCACTGGAGCCAGCGGTGGGAGAGCTCCTCGATTTTGGATTTGAGGATGGGGTAGTAGCCCAGGTAGAAGACAAAGAGACAGACCACCTCTTTGTCGGGCACCAGCAGCGCCGCCAGCACCGCCACCCCCAGATAGCAGAAAAAGGCCCACCGGCGGCCCGACTCGACCACGATGGGCATAAACAGCACCCCCGCCACGGCGGGCAGGGCGATGGAGGCGAAGGGAAAGAGGCCGGAGAAGAAGAGCATGACGATGCTCAACGCACCCAGGACTCCACCCAGGGCCACCCGAAAACTTCTGGATTTCACAACGGTCCCCCGCAATCTTGAAAGGCGTTTACAGAGCTTGTCAGCAGCAGCGGATCAGGTCGCCGCCCATGCACTCGCAGCAGCAGTCGGCACAGATGAGGCCGTTGCAGACGTCGCAGGCCGAACAGCCGCCCACGTTGGGATTGGTGTTGTACCCGCCCCCGTAGGGGTTGCCGTACATGGCGCCGCCCCGCTGGCTCTGGATCTGGCGGATGGCGGCGGCGTACTCGGGATTCCCGGGGTCCATGCTCTGGGCCTGCTGAAAGTACTTGAGGGCGTCTTCCAGCCAGGCGCGGTTGTAGAAGATGGAGCCCTTGAGGAAGTACCACTCGGCGCTGCGGGAGCCGCCGGGCACCCCGTCGAGGATCTCCTCGGCCTCGACGATCCGCCCCTGCTCGATGAGCTTGCGCACGTCGCCGAACTGGGTGGTGGCGCCGTAGCGGCGCTGGGAGCTGGTCGGACCCGCACCGGAGCCGGCCGCGCTGCCGGTGTGCTTGGCGGAGCGCCGGTCGGTGATGATCTCGTCGTAGGCGGCGTTGATCTCCTTCATCTTTTCGGCGGCCAGGTCCTCCAGCGGGTTGTTGACATAGTTGTCCGGGTGGTATTTGGTAGCCAGTTTTTTGTAGGCGGATTTGATTTCCTCGTCGCTGGCGTCGCGGGATACCCTCAGTACTCGATATGCGTCCATTTATGCGTCCCCTTTGTATTTGGTAAAAACGTTGGCTTGGGTATTTTTAAAACCCAGAAAGACGATGTTGTCTAAAATGGGCTTGTAGTGATACAGCTCCAGCAGTTGGTAGCCGGCGGAAAACTCGCTGATGGTGAAGTTGAGCATCTCCACAATATCTTGGCCGATGGCCGCCCGATTATAATCCTCCCCCCCGCGCAGGCCGTACCGGCCGATGAGGGGGTTGTAGTTTCCCCGCTTGAGGTCGCTCTCCAGGTCGTCAAAGGCGTCCATCATGTAGATCCAGCGGCCCAGGAGGTAGCCCATGCGCGAGAGGATGCGCCGCTGCCCGTCGGTGCGGGCCACCTGTTCAAACACCTGGCGCAAAAAGGTGCCGGACGGGTCGGCCGCCCGGTCGATGCTGTCGCAGCCCTCTTCCTCGATGCGGCGCTGGGCGGCCATGGCTTTAGCCATGATGGCGTCGATCTCCCCGTACTGGCGGGCGGCCTTTTTTCGCGCCCGGGCCAAAAAGGGGTAGGAGAGGGCGGAGAGCACCCGGTCCTTGAAGCCGTGGTCGTGCAGGTTGTCCTTGGCCTTGTAATAGGCCATGATCATGGCGCACCCGGCGGAGAAGCGCAGCCCCTCGTTTTCAAGGCAGCAGGCCTTTTTTTTGAGGGGGTTGGCCATGCAGCGGCAGCGGCCGTACTGGGGTCCCTCCTCCGAAAGGCCGGTGAAGAGGAGGGCGAGAAAGACGAAGTCGTAACTGAGGGTCAGCCGCGAAAAGGGGCCAAAACTGGCCCCCAGCTGGCGGCAGAGCCCGCAATAGAGGGACTTGTAGGTGTCCAACTCGCAGACGCGGAGATAGGGCTGAAAGGGCTTGACATAGCCGAACAAGGAAACACCACCCGATGGACAGAGCAGCCGGTCCGGCTGCTCTGGAATAGTATCAGTTTACAACGGCCCACCGCCTTTGACAATGGACAATTTGTAAATACTGGCTGTGTGTGGACAAATTGAACCGTTTTTTTCGCCCGAGTGGAGCGCGCGGCCCAAAATGGGGTGGAAAAAACGGTTTTCCTCCCCCCAGGGGGCCTGTTTTGACGCCCTATTTGTAGGTGATGCGGCGGCTGTCGTCGGCCTCGATCCCGGTGCCGTAGACCTCGCAGTACCCGCCCTCCAAAAAGAGGGGGAGATACAGGTCAAAGTTTTTGCAGAGGTCGAGCTGGGGCAGGGTGTCCAGCTCCTGCCACCAGACCGCCCCCTCGTCGGTGGCGGCGAGTAGTTCTCCCTGGTAGTGGCAGGTCTTGTAGAGAAAGACCAGGTAGCGGGGCCGACCGTGCCCGGTGCTCCAGTGGATGACGCCGCAGGGCTCCAGCTGCGAGATTGCAAGGCCGGTCTCCTCCCTCACCTCCCGCACGGCGGAATCCACCAAGCTCTCCTCCGGCTCCACATGGCCGCCGGGGAAGGTGACCCCCTTCCAGCTTTTGACCCGGCGCTGGACCACCGCCCGGTTGCTCTGGGGGTCGTAGACCATCACCATGTTGGTCAGTTCCACCGGCTCTGTCTTCTCTCTCTCCGCCACAGTTCGCCCTCCTCAGTCTTTTTTGTCTACCGTACAAAATACCACGAAAACAGGCGGGCCGCAAGGCCCGCCTGTCGGTTTGCACAGGGGGAGGAGGCCGCGGGGGTTTACTTGCCGCGGCTGTGGTGGCAGGTGACGGAGTCGGAGAGGGTGGCGAAGGAGTATCCCTCCTTTTGCAGCTCGTCGATGATGCGGGGGACTGCCTCGGCGGTGGCCTTGTGGCCGGCTCCGTCGTGCATCAAGATCACCGGGCAGTCCTGTTTGAGGGCCTCCTTGACCACCTTGTTCACAATGTAGTCGGCGCTCTTCTTGCTCCCCACCGCGTCCTCGGCGGAGACGGTCCAGTCGTAGTAGGAGAGCCCCTTTTCCGACAGTTGAGGGATGAGGGTGTCCATCAGGCCGCTGACCTTGCTGTAACGCCGGTAGACCGTGTTGGAGCTGCCGCCGGGGAAGCGGTAGGCGGTGCTGGGCTGGCCGGTGAGGGTGGTCACCGCCTCCTGCAGCTTGTTGAGGTCGTTCCAGAAGGACTCGGGGGAGGCGTAGATCTCCTTGTACTCGTGGGAGAAGGAGTGGAGCCCCAGCACATGCCCCTCGCTCACGATCCGCTTGTAGGTGTCGGGCCGCTTTTCAAGCTCTGTGCCCAGCACGAAGAAGGTGGCCTTGACATCCTTCTCCTGGAGGGCGTTGAGGATTTTCTCGGTCTCCTCCGAGGGGCCGTCGTCAAAGGTCAGGTAGGCCACCTTCTGCCCGCTTTCCGACTGAGGAACGGCGTTTGCCAGGGTCTCGGCGTCCAGCCCGTACTCGCTGGGGAAGAGGTCGGACTCGCTCTCCCCGCCCCGCCCGGCAAAGGCGGCAACGCAGATGCCGATGGCCGCCAGCACCGCCAGGGGGATCACGAGCATCCGCTTTTTCAGGCGAAACACATAACACTTCATATCATCCACTCCATCGCTGCCAAAGTTTTGCACTGCTTTATCTATACGGCCGGGGCGGAGGGGATATGCGCGCCGGGTCGGGGAAGGGCCCCCTTTTGGCGAAAACATCCCCTTTTGTGCGCCGGTCAGGCGGGGCGGCAGCCGGGTGAAAAGGCGAAAAAAGAGGGGCCTCTCCCCGGCGGGACGGCGTTGCGCCAGGGGGATTTTTCCTGTATACTAAGGGAGACAAGCGACGCCCTTTTTGCGCCGCACAGGGGAGGAGTTTGAAGCGGTGGAAACGACAAAGAAGATACCCGTCCTGTTGGATGGGGACCCGGGGCACGACGACGCCATGGCCATGGTGCTGGCCCTGGCCAGCGACCTGGTGGAGGTGCGAGGGATGACGGTGGTGGCCGGCAACAGCACCCTGCAAAACACCTCGCGAAACGCCATTCGGGTGTTGGAGTGGGTCGGCCGGGCCGACGTGCCGGTCTGCCAGGGGGCGGCCCAGCCCCTGATGCGGGGGTTGGAGATCGCCGACAGCGTGCACGGCGAGAGCGGGTTGGACGGCCCGGTCTTCCCGCCCATCACCCACGCGCCGGTGGAGCAAAACGCCTGGGACTTCATGGCGGAAAAGGTGCGCGGCAGCGAGGAGAAGACGGTGCTGGTGGGGATGGGCCCCCTGACCAACATCGCCATCTTCCTGCTGGCAAATCCTGAGCTGCACCAGAAGATCGCCCGCATCTGCCTGATGGGGGGCGCCGCGGTGGGGGGAAACTGGACCCCCACCGCCGAGTTCAACATCTGGGAGGACGCCGAGGCCGCCCGCATCGTCTTTGACGCGGGCATCCCCATCACCATGTGCGGGCTGGACGCCACTAACAAGGCCCGCCCCACCCTGGGCGACCTGGCCCGCTTTCACGCCATCGACACCCGGGGCGGGCGGCTGGTGGCCGGACTGATGGACTTTTTTAAAGACCAGACCCTGCCGGGCACCGACTGGCTGGAGGTGCCGATGCACGACGCGGTGGCGGTGGCGGCGGTGGTGGCCCCCCAGATGCTCACCCTGCGCGACTGCTACGTGACGGTGGACATCGAGGGGGAGCACACCCAGGGCTGCACCGTCTGCGACCTGTGGGGGGTCACCGGCAAGGCCCCCAACGTCCAGGTGGCGATGGATCTGGACAGAGAGGCCTTTATCGACCTGCTGGCCGCCGCCTGCGAGAGGCTGAAGTGAGGGGCGAGGAGGGGCGGCCGGTGCCGGTCTTGCTGGACGTGGACACCGGCATCGACGACGCGCTGGCCCTGCTCTACCTGCTGGGGGAGCCGCGGGCCAAGCTGCTGGGCATCACCGCCATGGAGGGGAGCGTCCCCCTGGCGCAGGTGGCCCGCAACACCCTGGCGGTCTTGCGGCTGTGCGGGCGGGAGGACATCCCGGTGGCGCTGGGGGCCAAAAAGCCGCTGCTGGGGCGGTTCTCCCCCTCCGGCAAGGTCTCCATCCACGGGGAAAATGGGTTGGGAAATGTGTCCATCCCCGACCCGGTGCGGCGGCCCGCCCCCTGCCGGGCGGTGGAGTTGATGGCCCGGCTGATCGAGGAGAGCCCGGAAAGGGTCACCGTGGTGGCGGTGGCCGCCATGACCAACCTGGCGACCTTCCTGCTGTGCTACCCCCACCTGAAAGAGAAGATCGAACAGCTGGTGCTGATGGGGGGCGCGGCCTGGTGCCGGGGGAATTTTTCCCCGGTGGCCGAGGCCAACATCGGCCGCGACCCGGAGGCGGCGCAGATCGTCTTTTCCGCCGGCATCCCCATCAAGCTGGCGGGGCTGGACGTCACCTACAAGGCCTATGCCACCGCGGCGGAGCGGGAGGCCTGGCGGGACTGCGGCACCCGGGCCGGCCGGTTTGCCTGGGAGATGTTTATCCACTATGCCGCCTTTTACGAGGGCGCGCCCGGCTGTGCCCTCCACGATCCCCTGGCGGCTGCCTGGGTGCTGGACGAGGCGCTGGTGAGATCCCTGCCCGCCCATCTGGAGGCAGACCTCTGCGGCCGCTATACCCGCGGCGCCACGGCGGTGGATGTGGGCGGCGCCAAGACCGGCCGCCCCTGCAATGCCCTGGTGGGGGTGGAGGTGGACCGCGAGGCCTTTGCCCACCGCCTGTTGGCAGCGCTGCGGCGGCTGCCCTAGAGCGAGGAAACACGCGCGGCCCTGGCCGCCTGAACAGATCAAAAGGGAGAGATTGCTGTGAAGAAGATCCCCGTCATCATCGACTGCGACCCCGGCACCGACGACGCCTTTGCCATTGCCCTGGCAAAGGCCAGCGGCCGGCTGGACATCCGCGCCCTGACCCCGGTCTCCGGCAACGTGGGGCTGGAGCACACCGCCCCCAACGCCCTGGCCCTGAACGACTACCTGGCCCTGGGGGTGCCGGTGGGCAAGGGGGCCGACCGCCCCATGATCAAAGAGCGGGTGATCAACCTCGCCACCCACGGCGAAAACGGGCTGGGCGGGGTAGAACTGCCCGCCCCCCGTTGCACCTTTGAAGAGGACCACGCCTGGGACGTGATCTACCGGGAGGCGGTGGCCCAGAAGGGCGAGTTGGAGATCGCCGCCATCGGCCCCCTGACCAACATCGCCATCACCTTGCTGAAATACCCCGACATCAAGCCCCTGATCAAGCGCATCACCATGATGGGTGGGGCCTGGGGGGTGGGTAACTCCACCCCCTACGCGGAGTTCAACATCTGGATCGACCCCCACGCCTGCGATGTGGTCTTTAAGAGCGGCATCCCCATCACCATGGTGGGGCTGGACGCCACCCGTCAGACCTTCTTCACCGCGGAGGAGATGGACCGGCTGCTGGCCTCCGACTGCGCGGTCTCGCCGCTGTTGCGGGGCATTTGGGAGTACACCCGGGCCCAGAAGGCCAGAGAGGGGCGGGAGAGCGGCATCATCCTCCACGACGCGCTGGCCATTGCCGCCATCTACTGCCCGGAGGTCATCCATACCGAGCCCTATTTTGCCACCTGCGAGGTGCGGGGCAGCCTCACCGAGGGGCAGACGGTGGTGGACCTGCCGAACCGCTGGAAGAAAGAGCCCAATGTGGACGTGGCCATGTCCGCCGACAAGGAAAAACTCTACGCCCTGCTGCAGGAAATGGTGGCCTTCTACCAAAACTGACCGGGGCCATAGCCAATGAAAAGAACAGCCGTCCTCCCCCGTTTGCGGGGAGGGCGGCTGTTTTGCGCCATTGGGCGGTTGACAGGGGGAAGAAGAGGGGGTATACTCAAATAAGTAATATATTACCTATTTGCAAAGGAGGATGCGCTGTGCAGAGGATGGAGAAGTTGGAGGGGATGGACGGGCGCTATCTGGCCTTTGGCCTGCTCTTTGCGGCCAGCAACCGGTTGGAGACGGTGGGGGACCGCTATCTGGAAGAGCTGACGGCCAAGCAGTGGTACCTGCTGCTCTGCCTCACCACCTTTTTTGAGCGGCCCCCGACCCTGAGCCAGCTGGCGGAACAGATGGGCAGCTCCCGCCAAAACGTCAAGCAGTTGGCCCTGAAGTTGGAAAAGAAGGGGTTTGTCGCCCTGATGCGGGACGAGAGTGACCGCCGCGCCCTGCGGGTGGGACCCACCGAACAACTGGCCGCCTACCAGGCGCGCCGGCAGGAGAGGGACGGGGCCTTTGTCGAGCAGCTCTTTGCCGGTGTCGCCCCGGAGGAGCTGGCGGCGGCAAACCGGCTGTTGCTGGCCCTCTGCAACCGATTGGAGGAGATGGAGAGATGACGAAGACGATTTTGGTGGCTTACCGCTCCCACTACGGCAGTTCCCGCCGGTACGCCGGGTGGCTGGCCGAGCGCCTGCACTGCCCCGCCGTGGAGTGGGATCAGGTGCGCCCAGAGGCGCTGGCCGGGGTGCAGACCCTGGTGTTGGTGGGCGGGGTCTACGCCGGCTGTTGGAGCTGCGCCTCCGGGGTGAAAAAGCGGGCGGCCCAACTGGCCGGCAAAGAGGTGGTCGCCTGTTTTTGTGGGCTCACCCCCCGGGAAGAGGTGGACCTGAACGCCCTTAAGGGGCAGGACCTCCCCTCTGGCGCCGCCGCCTTCTGGCTGCCGGGGGACTTTGATTTCGCCGCGCTGGGGCTGGTGCACAAGGGGCTCATCCGCCTGGCGAGGCGGGACCTGTTGGGCGTCGCGGTGCGCCGGGCGGACGAGGGGGAGTTGGCCCCCGTTTTGGCTTATCTGCAAGGGGCGGGGGCCCAGCGGTAAAAGAGGGCCCGCGGGGCAGCCCGGTTGGCAAGCAAAGCGGCCGCTGACCATGTGGATCGGGCGGCCGCATGACGGGAAAAAGCGAAAGAAGCGCGGGCCTTATAATTGGTGTAGGTGTTTTACAGGAACAGAGCGACCACGCAGTAGACAAGCAGCAAAGCCATCACAAGATTGACCGCTTTTGTGTGCTTTGAAAAGAATTTGCAGAAGGCCGATCCGAACAGGGCCCATACGAAGGAGCCGGATGCCCCGATCAGCGCGAGGAGGACCGTAAATCCAGTGATCGCTGCGGCGGAATGGTAGATCGGCAAAATGTAGAGGGTCATGGCGGTGATCGCGTAGATGTAGATTTTGGGGTTGGCAAATTGCAGGAGCATCCCCGACAGAAAACTGGCCTCTTTTCCGCTGTCCGCATTCACATCGGCCGAGCTTTTCCACACCTTCCAGGCGAGGTAAAGCATATAGGCCGCCCCGAAGAGCTGCATGAAGATCTTCACTTTGGGGAGGGAGGAGTACAGTGTGGTGCTGAACAGGGTGCAGGCCGACATCACAACTGTAAATCCGGCCAGGATGCCCAAGTTGAAGCGGAAGCTGCGGCGAAAGCCCAACCGGGCCGCGTTGCTCATGGACAGCAAATTGTTGGCCCCCGGCGTGTATGCCGTAATTAAACAATAAATCAAGAAATCTGACAAATCGAACAATTTAAGACCCTCCTGTCCCCCACAGGTGGGGGCGATTTTAAAAGGACGGATAGCCGCCGGTGAGGATGTTCACTGGAAAACAAGGGATGTGTTTTGAGGTGGAACTGGGACCAGGCGACCTCCTTTTTGCTGGGGGTCTCCCGCCCAAAACGCCCCGACCACACCCGGAGCGGCGCACGCAAAGCAGAAAACGGACCGAGCTCCCCGGGGGGAGCAGGTTGCTGTTCAAAATGGACCCTTCGCGGCGAAGATAGATGCAGACGCCGGCCTTCACGGCGCCGAAGTCCGGGAGCAAGCATTAAACAGGGAGTACGTCGACCAGGGTCTTCATGGCGTCAAGTGTCTGCTGCATCAGTTCTTCCAGCGATATCCCCAACATCTCTGCGCCCTGCACCATATCTTCCCGGCAGCAGCCGGCGGCAAACTCCTTCTTTTTGAACTTCTTCTTGATGGAACTCACCTCCATGTCCCGGACGCTTTTAGAGGGGCGCACCATCGCACAAGCTCCAATCAGCCCGGACAGTTCGTCGGTGGCAAATAGGATCTTCTCCATCTTTTGCTCGGGCTTGACCGTCACCCAGTTTAAACGGCCATAGCCGTGGCTCACGATGGAGCGGATCATCCCCTCGTCAACGCTGTGCGCCCGCAGGATCTCAACGCATTTTGCACAATGCTCCTCGGGATAGCGTTCAAAGTCAATGTCGTGCAGCATCCCCACCGATGCCCAATACTCCTCGTTTTGGGGGTCATCCCGGCGGGCGAAGTAGCCCATGATGCCGGAAACCACCTCTCCGTGGAGCAGGTGAAACTCGCCGCTATTGTACTTTTTCAGCAAATCGCGGGCTTGTTGTAAATTTGGGACCATTTCTATTCGCTCTCCTCTTTACAAAATTGAAATATAAATTATAATGGTACAAAATGAACGATATATTGTTCGTTTGATATAATGATACATATAGTTCGATATATTGTCAATGGGAAGGGCGGATTTTTTTGGATTCCATGAATCAGATCGTCGCTAAAAACATCAAAAGGCTCCGTGAAAAGAACAAGTTGAGCATGGACGAGCTCTCCAAGTTGAGCGGCGTCAGCAAAAGCATGCTCTCACAAATCGAGCGCGGTGAAGGGAACCCGACCATCTCCACGCTGTGGAAAATTTCAAATGGAATGAATGTGCCCTTTGACGCCCTGACGGTCCGCCCTGAAAGCCCATACGAAATTGTAAAAACGTCGGAGTTGCAGCCGCTGCTTGAAGATGGCGGCAAGGTCAAGAACTATTCGATCTTTCCCGACGACGACAACCGCCGGTTTGCGGTCTACTATCTGGAACTGGACGGGGGGAGCTATTGGGAGTCGGAACCGCATCTCAGAGGGACCACCGAGTTTATCACCATCTTTAAAGGGAATATCGAAATTGAGACAGAGGGTCAGCGGTTTTCCGTTGCGACAGGGGAGAGCATTCGATTCAAGGCCGACCGCGTGCACTCGTACAGAAATGTCGGGGACGAGACTGCGATCTTGCACATGATTTTGTTTAACCCTTGAACCGAGGGAAGGTCCGGCCGGGGCCGCCCGCACAGGCAATGGAGAGGAATGCCCTTTTCATCTGTTGGAGCGATTTTCCCCGGCAAGCCTGTCCCGGCCCTCTCGGCTGGCTGCGGGGATGAGAAGTGTCCCTGAAAAGTCCAGGTGCCGCAACGCCAGGCGGCGATTTAGAGGACAGGCGAGAAGGCGTTGTACATCAATGGCTTTTGAAAGCGGTCAAAAGGCGCCTCGGTGTCGAGGAGCCGACGCCGGGGATATTGCGGGACCCGACTGAGAAGGGCGCCGTCCGTGCGCTGGACGAGTCCAGCAGCCGACGAAGGCGGCAGGCGGTCATCCGCCATATCTTTGTCGGCGGGCGCGCCATCATCTATGAAGTTGTGAAACAAAAGAGAGAAGCAGCGCGATGGCAAAAACCATCGCGCTGCTTCTCTTAAAACGGGGAAATGGGGTCATGGGCTGCCGGTTCTTTTTCACGGGCGCTTTCCTTTAGGGGGAGGGGTGGGCCGGTCCATAGAAGGCCCGCAGCAGGGCGGGCCCCTCCGGCACCCGGCGGCGGGCAAAGGCGGCCTGCACCTCCTCCAGGTCGTAGGCGGGGGCGACGGCCTGCCACCGCCAGCGGCCCCGGTCCAGGGTGAGCACCCCGCAGCGGGCGACACCGCCCAGCCCGTGGGGACAGCCCAGAGAGCCGGGATCGAGGTAGAGGCGGGCCCCGTCCGCCACCGCAAAACCGGCGTGGTCGTGCCCGCAGAGGACCACCTGTCCGGGCAGATGGGCAAAGAGGGCGCGGCAGTCCCCGGCGGTGGGGGACGGGCGGGGGGAGGCAAACTCACCCGCCGCGTCCAGCGGGTAGTGGAGGGCGCTGATGCAGACCTCTTCTCGACGCAGGGTCAGGGAGAGGGGGAGGTCCCGCAGCCACCCCCGGGAGGCGGGGGTGAGGGCGCTGTACACCCAGCGGTGGTGGGCGGCCTCCCCCTCCTCCATCCGGGGCGGATAGGGCGGGGCGAGACAGCGGTCAAAGTAGCGGTCGTGGTTGCCCGCCAGACAGTGGATGTCCTCCCGGCTTTGCAGCAGGGCGGCCACCTCCTGGGGCCAGGGGCCGACCCCCACCAGGTCGCCGCAGCAGAGAAATTCGCGGCACCCCGCCCCCTCCAGGTAGGCCAGGGCGGCCTTCAGGGCGGGCAGGTTGCCGTGTGGGTCGGAAAATACCCCGATGCGCAGCATCTGCTCCCCCTCCTCTCCTTAACACAAAAGGAGCGGGCGGTATCCCGCCCGCTCCGGCACTATTCGGCAATGCTGGGGATCTTCACGTCGGGGTCGACGTCCGCCTGGTAGTCGACGCCGGGCAGGTCAAAGCCGAACATCTGGTAGAAGTCCTGCCAGTAGCCGTCGATGTCGGCGTACTGCTCTAAATTATCGTCGTTCAGCCCCTCCCAGATGCGGGCGATCTCGGCCTGGACCTCGTCCTTCATCTCCCAGTCGTCCAGGCGGATGCGGCCCTCCCCGTCCACCGGGGTGGGCTCGGCGTAGAGCCGGTCGTGCACCAGCCGGTACATCTGCTCGATGCAGCCCTCGTGCAGCCCCTTCTCCTTCATCACCTTGTAGAGCAGGGAGATGTAGAGGGGGACGATGGGGATGGCGGCACTGGACTGGGTCACCAGGGCCTTGTTGACCGACAGGTAGCTGCGCAGGCCGGGGATCTCTTGGGCCAGCTTGGCGGCGGTGGCAAAGAGGTGGTCCTTGGCCCGGCCGATGGAGCCGTCTTTGTACATGGGGTGGGTCAGCTCCGGCCCGATGTAGGAGTAGGCGGCGGTCACCGCCCCCTCGGCCAGGACCCCCGCCCCCTGCAGGGCGAGCATCCAGTCCTCCCAGTCCTCGCCGCCCATGACGGCCACGGTGTGGGCGATCTCCTCCTCGCTGGCCTGGGGGATGGTGATTTCAGAGAGGGTGCGCTCCTTTAAGTCGATGGTCTTGTTGGTGTAGTCGCTGCCGGTGGTCTTGAGCACCGAGGAGACGGTGGTCCCGTCTTTGAGGGTGCGCCGGGGGGCGGCCAAACTGTAGATCACCACGTCCACCTGGCCCAGATCGGCCTTGATTTGGGCGATGACCTCGTCCTTGCACTGCTGGGAGTAGGCGTCGCCGTTGACGGTTTTGGCGTAGAGGCCGTCGGCGGCGGCGAACGCCTCGAAGGCGGCGGTGTTGTACCACCCGGCGGAGGCGGTGCGCTTGCCCGCGGCGGGCTTTTCAAACTGCACCCCCAGGGTGGCGGCCCCGCAGGAATAGGCCAGGGCGATGCGGGTGGCCAGGCCGTACCCGGTGGAACTGCCGATGACGAGGGCCTTTTTGCCCCCCTCGGTCTTGGGCTGAGAGCGGACGTATGCGATCTGTTCCCGCACATTTTCGCGGCACCCGGCGGGGTGGGCGGTGGTGCAGATAAACCCGCGGATCTTCGGTTCAATGATCATGGCAAAAAACTCCTTTAGCGGCGAATGGAGGTTGGGCGCAGGGGATTTGCGGGCCCAAACCGATTTCATTATAGAGGATTTGGCGGGGAAAATCCACCCCCCGACAGGCGGGGGGAGAGGTAAAGCGGTTGCCGAGTGCATACAAATAGCGGTATAATGGCCAGGCAGATGCACAAATGCCGTTTGCTCCCTGCCCAATGGCCAACGACCGCTGCCCTTGTGGTATCGCGTGGGAGGGAAGAAAGAGTGGATTTTGCCACCATGGTTTTGCTGGGATTGGGGATGGCCATGGACGCCTTTGCCGTCTCGGTCTCCAACGGGTTGGCGCACAGGGGGCGGCCGCTCCCCTGCGCCCTGGCCTGCGGCACGGCCTTTGGCCTGGCCCAGGCGGCGATGCCGCTGCTGGGCTTTTTTGCCGGGTACACCTTCAGCGGGTACATCCACCGGTTTGACCACTGGGTGGCCCTGGCGCTGCTGGCGCTGTTGGGGGGACGGATGGTCTGGGAGGCCCGGGAGGAGGAGATCGAACCCCTCTCCCGCCCCCGCCGGCTCACCGGGCGGCTGCTCCTGGGGCAGGCCGTGGCCACCAGCATCGACGCTCTGGCCCTGGGGGTCAGCCTTTCCTGTATCGGGGCGAATATCTGGCAGGCGGCGGCCATCATCGGCGGCTGCACCTTTTTGTGCTGCTTTGTCGGGGTCTACCTGGGCCATCGCTTCGGCTGCCTGCTGGGGCGCTGGGCCCAGGTGGTGGGGGGCTGGCTGCTGGTGGGCATCGGCGTCAAGATTTTTTTGGAACACACCCTGGGGCGCTGACGCCCCGGGCGGGACAGGATGTTGAAAAGGGGAGAAGAGACAGTTGAAAAAAGCCTTTCGCGCGGCCTTTCCGGTCACGGTGCCGGTGCTGCTGGGATACCTGTTTGTGGGGCTTGCCTTTGGGGTGCTGCTGCGCCAGGGCGGGTACGGCCCCCTCTGGGCGGCGGGGATGAGCGCGGCGGTCTACGCCGGCTCGATGCAGTTTGTGATGCTCAACTTTCTGGGGGGCGGCTTTTCCCTGGTGCAGGTGGCGCTGATGACCCTGGCGGTGAACTTCCGCCACCTCTTTTACGGCCTCTCCTTCACCGAGCGCTTCCGCCAGATGGGGAAAAAGCGCTGGTACATGATCTACGCCCTCACCGACGAGACCTACTCCCTCCTCTGCTCCCAGCGGGCGCCGGAAGGGGTGGAGCAGGGGCAGTTTTTCTTTGCCATCGCCCTGTTGGACGAGCTCTACTGGATCGCCGGGGCGGTGTTGGGCACAGTGGTGGGAGGGCTGCTCCCCTTTGACACCACCGGCATCGACTTTGCCATGACCGCCCTCTTCATTGTCATCGCCGTCGAGCAGTGGCAGGCCTACAAGAGCCGCTTCCCCGCCCTCTGGGGGGCCGGGTGCGCCCTGGCCTGCCTGCTTTTGCTGGGGCCGGACAAGTTCCTGATCCCCGCCCTGCTGCTGGCGGTGCTGGGGCTGTTGGCCTGTTCGCGGCCGATCGTGAAAAAGCTGGGAGAGGAGGGGGAGCAGTGAGCGCTTGGCGTGTGGTGGCAATGATCGCCGTCGTGGGGGCGGTGACCTTTTTGACCCGGGCGGCCCCCTTCTGGTTTTTCAAGCGGGGGACCCCCCGCTGGGTCAACTACCTGGGCCGGGTGCTGCCCCCGGCCATCATGGCCATTTTGGTGGTCTACTGCCTGCGGGGGGTCAGCCTGCTGACCTACCCCTACGGCCTGCCGGAACTGCTGGCGGGGGCCGCGGTGGTGGGACTGCACCTGTGGAAGAAAAACAACCTCATCAGCATCCTGGGGGGCACCGCCCTCTACATGGTGCTGGTGCAACTGGTTTTTGCCGGATAGGGGGGCGCGCGCGTGAAGTTTATCCACACTGCCGACTGGCACCTGGGAAAGGTGCTGGGGGAATTCTCCCTGCTGGAAGACCAGATTTTTGCCATGAACGGCCTGCGGGAGCTGTTGCGGCGGGAGGGGGCGGACGCCCGGGTCATCGCCGGGGACGTGTACGACCGCTCGGTGCCTCCGGCGGTGGCCGTCACCGCCTTTGACGACTTTGTCAGCGCCGCGGTGGGGATGGGGGTGAAGGTGCTGGCCATCGCCGGCAACCACGACAGCCCCCAGCGCCTCTCCTTCGCCAACCGCCTGGTGCGCAGCGAGGGCTATTTTGTGGAGGGGAGCTGTACCCTCCCCCTGGCGCAGGTGCCGGTCACCGGCCGCGACGGGGTCGCCGTCACCTTTACCCTGGCCCCCTTTACCGACCGCTATCAGCTGCGGCTGCTGCTGCCGGAGGGGGAGTACCCCACCTACACCGACGCCTATCGGGCGCTGCTGGAGGGGACGCCCCTTCCCGCCGGGCCCAATGTGCTGGTGGCCCACGGCTTTTTTGCCGGGGGGGAGGAGCTGGTGCGCAGCGACTCCGAGCTCTCGGTGGGGACCGGCGACCTGGTGGCCGCCTCCGCCCTGCGGGGGTTTGACTACGCCTGTCTGGGGCACCTGCACGCCCCCCAGACCTGCGGGCGGGAGACGGCCCGGTACAGCGGGTCGCTGCTCAAGTACTCCCTCTCGGAACAGGGGCAGAGAAAAGCGGTGGCGGTGGTGGAGATCGACGCCGCCGGCGCCGTTTCGGTGCGGGAGGAGCGGCTGCCCGTCCGCCGGGACCTGGCGGTGGTGCGGGGCAGCTTTGAAGAGCTGGCGTCCGGCGCCCTTCACCCCCCGGGGGAGGACTACCTCTACGCCGTCATCGCCGACAATGAGTTGGTCTACGGGGCGGTGAGCCGGCTGCGGGCGCTCTACCCCAACTTGCTGGGGGTCAAATTGGAGGCGCGGGTGCAGGGGGAGGACCTGCCCGACCTCACGCCCCAGGACGACCGGCCCACCGACGAGCGGTTTGCGGCCTTTTACAGGGACGTGAAGGGGATGGAGCCCACCCCCGGCCAGATGGAGACCATCCGCGCTCTGCTGGAAAAATTGGAAGGGGAGGTGTAGCGCCGTGCGCCTTGTCAAACTGGAACTGCGCGCCTTCGGCCCCTTTGGGGGCAGCCAGGAAATCGACTTTGAGGCCCTGGGGGAGGAGGGCATCTTTCTCATCACCGGCCCCACCGGCGCGGGGAAGACCACCCTCTTCGACGGGGTGATGTTCGCCCTCTACGGCCGGGCCAGCGGCGACCGCCGCCAGCCCGAACAGTTTCGCAGCGACTTTGCGGAGGAGACGGCCGTCTGCTCGGCGGCGCTGGAATTTGCCATCCGCGGCGAGCGCTACCGCATCGAGCGCCAGCCCCAGCAGGTGCGCCAGAACGCCAAGGGCCGGTATGTCACGGTGAAGGCGGGGGCGGTGCTCACCGGCCCCAAGGGGGAGGTGCTCTCCAAAATCCGGGAGGTGGACGCCCGGGTGGTGGAGCTGGTGGGGCTGACGGCCGAGCAGTTTCGGCAGATCGTGCTGCTGCCCCAGGGGGAGTTTCGCAAGCTGCTGGACTCCTCCAGCGCCGAGAAGCAGGAGATTTTTCGGCGTATCTTCGGCACCCAGAAGTTCAGCCGCTTGGAGGACCTGCTGCGGGAGCAGGCGGGGGAGGCCCAGGCCAAGATGGAGGAGCTGACCGTCCGCCTTCAGGTGGAGCGGGAGAAGATCGCCTGCGCGCCGGGCAGCCTGTTAGAGGGGCTCTGCGGGGCGGAGTACCCCGACTACGACGCCATCCTGCAGCAGTTGGAGGAGAGCCTGCAGGCCGCCCAGGGGGAGCTGGAGCGCGCCGCCGCCCGCCGGCAGGAGGTGGCTGCCCGCCGCCGCGCCCTGGACCCCGACGCCCTGGCCCGGCAAAACCAGGGCATTGCCGCCCTGGCGATTGCCAAGGCCGAATGGGCCGCCTGGCAGGCGGAGGGCCCCCTGCAATCCCAGCGGGAGGAGGCCCTGGACCTGGCCCGCCGGGCCGAACTCTGCCGCCAGGCCATGCGCCGGGCCAAGGAGGCGGCCGAGCGGGCCGAGAGCGCCCGCCGGCAGGCGGAGGAAGCCGCCCGCGCCCTGGCGGAAAATCGCCCCCGCTGGGAGGCCACCCAGGCCGGGGCCGAGGCGCTTTTGGAGCAGGAGGCCGCCCGCACCGCGGCCCTGCGCCGGGCAGAAGCTCTGCGGGGCCAGCAGGAACAGGCCCGCCGCCGGGAGCGGGTGGAGGGAGAACTGGCCCGCTGCGAGCGCACCCTGCAGCGGCTGGGGCAGTTGCAGACATACCTGCAGCTGCGAGACAGGCGCCAGGGGGGGGAGGAGCAGCGGCGCGCCCTCACCGCTCTGCGGGAGGCCGCCCTTGCCAGAGGGGAGGCGGAAGCGGCCCTGGCAGAGGCACAGCGCCGGGCCCAGGAGGAGAGCCGGCGCCACCTGCAGGGACAGGCCGCCCTGCTGGCCGAGGGGCTGACGCCGGGCGCGCCCTGCCCGGTCTGCGGCGCCACCCACCACCCGGTCCCGGCCCAGGCGGGCGGTGAGATCCCCACCGCCGCCCAGTTGGAGGAGACGGCGGCCCGGGTGGAGGCCCTACGCCGCCGGGCGGAGGGGGCCCGCGCCGAGGAGGCGGCCTGCCGCGCCGCCCTGCCTGCTGCCCTGCAGGAGGTGCAGGACCTGCCTGCCCAGGACGCTGCCCTGAAGGGCGAACTCGCCCAGCTGGCGGCGGAGGAGCGGCGGCTGGCAGACCAGGTGGCGGCCTTTATCCCCCTGGACCAGCTGGTGGCCAAGGGGTTGGACACCCCTGCGGGCTGCGAGCTGGCCGCCTCCCGCCAACAGAGCCGGCGGGAGGCCCTGGAGGAGGAGCGGGGGCAGCTGGCGGACCTCCCCCTCCCCCATCAGTTGGAGGGGGAGGCCGCCGCGGCCGAAGTTGAGGCAAAGGCCCTGGCGGAGCGGATCGCGGCCCGGCGGGACGCCTTTTCCCGGGCCCAGGAGCGGCAGGCCAGCCTGCAGAAGGCGGTGGACATCTACGCCGAGAGCGCCCGGGAGGCGGCGGCCGCCGCCGCGGCGGAAGAGGAGACGGCCCGCCGGCAGTTTGCCCGCCAGGGGCTGCGGCCCGACGCTCTGCCCCAGGGCGGGGAGGAGGAGATCCGCTGCCTGGAAGGGGAGATCGCCGCCTACCGGGAGCGGGGGGCCCAGTGGCAGGCCCGGCTGGAGGGATTGGCGGAGTACGAGGGAAAGGTCCCCTGCAATCTGGAGGAGGCCGCCCGCCAGAGCGAGCAGCTGGCCGCCGAGGAGGAGGCCCTGGATCGGCAGCTGTCCGAGGGACAGGTCGCCCTGGCCCAGAACGGCGGCTGCAGGGAGGCCATTGCCGCCCTGCTGGCCCAGCGCGACCGCTGGGGCGAGGGCTACCGGGACGCGGTGGACCTCTACCGGGTCGCCAGCGGCCAGAACGCCAAGAAGCTCTCCTTCGAGCGATACGTCCTCTCGGCCTATTTCGACCAGGTGGTGCGGGCGGCCAACCGCCGCTTTGCGGGGATGACCGAGGGCAAGTACACCCTGCTGCGGCGCACCGAGCGGGAGAAGGGGAACCGCGCCTCCGGGTTGGACCTGGAGGTGCTCGACAGCCTCACCGGCAAGACCCGCCACGTGAACACCCTCTCGGGGGGCGAGAGCTTTCAGGCCTCCCTCTCCCTGGCGCTGGGGCTGGCAGATGTCATCCAGCTCTTCTCCGGCGGGGTCAGCCTGGAGACGGTCTTTATCGACGAGGGGTTTGGCAGCCTGGACGCCGAGGCGCTGGAGTGCGCGGTGGACACCCTGGAGCGGCTGCGGCGGGAAGACCGGGTGGTGGGGATCATCTCCCATGTGGAGTGGCTGGAGGAGCGGCTGCCGGTGGCGTTGGCGGTGCGGCCCCTGCCGGGGGGCGGCAGCCGGGCGTCGGTGCGCCGGGGCGGCCGAGAAAGCGATTGAAACTTTGCCATCCGTTTGCTATACTAAAGCCAGACAGAGCGAGACGAGAGAAAAGGGGAATATGAGATGAACATCTGGCACGACATCGAACCCGCCTGCATCAAGCCCGAGACCTTTACCGCGGTCATTGAAATCCCGGCGGGCACCAAAAAGAAGTACGAGTTGGACAAACACACCGGCCTGCTGCGGCTCGACCGCATCCTCTACACCTCCACCCACTACCCGGCCAACTACGGCTTTATCCCCCGCACCTACGCCGACGACGGCGACCCCCTGGACGTGCTGGTCATGTGCTCCGAGACCCTGGACTCCCTGGTGGAGGTGGACTGCTACCCCATCGGCGTGATCCGGATGATCGACGGCGGCGAGGTGGACGACAAGATCATCGCCATCCCCTGCCAGGACCCCACCTGGAACTTCTACCAGGACATTTCGGCCCTGCCGCCCCACATCAGCGACGAGATCAAACATTTTTTCGAGGTGTACAAGGGGCTGGAACACGGCCACACCACCACCTCTGAGGCCCTGGGCCGCCAGCGGGCGGAGGAGATCATCGCCGAGTGCATCCAGCGCTACGAGGTGCACTTTTGCGGCCTGAGACTCAAGGGCGAAGAAAGCGAGAAATGATTTGACACAAAGAGAGCGGGCGGGTGCGATCGATTTCGCACCCGCCCGCTTTTTTGTCGCTTCGGTGCCCCAAACCTCTGGCTCTGCCGGGGAAGTCAAGTGGCTTTGGCAAAAGGCCTTCGGAACGGAAACGCGCTGAAGACGAAAAAGAAAGGCGGTTTGGGGGGATAGTCGACACGAAATGGTGTTCTAGATTGCCGTTTTGTCGGCAGCAGTGTGTGATGGGATAGCATCTGGTGGCTCTTGAAGGGGCTACGCCTGGATGGCACCCTTTTCGGGCCGGTGTGTGCCGTCCGTCTTACCGGTGGCTTTGACTGCGCTGTTAAAAGAGGCGGCTCTGCTGGATTTCGTCCCTTTCCGGCGGAGCGCACCGCTCTCTGTCCAACAGGGGCGGCGTCTGTCCCAGCAGGGCGAGGGCGGCGCCGGTGTCGGTCAGCCATCCCTCCAGCTGGCCGGGGGCGAGGAGGACCGGCATCCGGGGGTGGATGTCGGCCATTGAGGCGTTGGCGGCGGTGGTGAAGAGGGTGTAGCGGGCCTCTTCCCCTTCCAGCCGGTAGCAGCCGGCCAGATAGAACAGGGGCTGGCCCGGCAGGGTGAAGCGGTACTTGGCGCTGGGCCGACAGGACCTGTCCCACTCGAAAAAGCCGGTGGCGGGGACGGCGCAGCGGCGCTCTAGCAGGCTGTCGCGAAAGAGGGGGCGCTCGGCCGCCGTCTCCGCCCGGGCGTTGATGACAAGTCCCCTGCCCTTGGGGGAGGAAAAGCCCCACCTGGCCAGCCCTGCCGCCACCCGCTTGCCGGTATGGGCGAGGACGGGAGCCCAGTTGGAGGGGAAGACCTCTCCGCTGGCGGCTTGGCTGAACCGTTCGGGGTAGCGGCGGGCGATTTCCGCCAAAATGGCCTGCAGCTGGTCGTTTTCGCGCTCGGTGTACAGGCTATAGCGGCCGCACATAGAAATTCCCCCTTCCCTTTGCGCTTTTCTCCATTATAGCGCAAAGGGAGGGGGGAGGAAAGCGGGGAGGGAAAAGACGTGGCCGTCCGACGTTGACGGTGTCCTCCGGGAACGGGGAGCGCCGGTGCAGCGGGGGCCTTTTCCACACTGCGGAAGGAAAATGAGGGACGCCCTTTTCCGAATGGGATTGTGGAGGTGCGGGATTCTGGGGATGCGCTGGTTGTGTCGTGGGGCAAAGGCCATGCCTCGTACAGGAGAGGTCGGAGCGAACGACAGATTAGGAATAGGTTATCATTCGAGCGAAAAAGGCCCTGTTTTGGTTGTTAAAAGCTGGTTTGCCAGAGGCAAATCAGCTTTTCTTTTTGCTTTTCCCCCACCGGTCAAAAGAACGAAAATCTATACATTTTATGCTTCTTGCGGAATTGTGGAGGGGCGCTTTCCCTCCCACAAGGCGGCAAGGGGGAAATGGAGGAGAAAAAGATGCGCAAAATGAGAGGAACCGCATTCCGGCATCGCCTGCTTGCCCTGTCGGCAGCCCTTGCCCTGGGGTTGGCAAGCTGGCCTCTGGGCGTTCAGGCGGCCGGGGTCGGCCTGGGCGCGACCGGGTTGCAGGTCACCGGCGGGGTGGAGGGGCTCGATTACGAGGTGGATGACGCCGCCGGCATGGTGGTTGTCAAGACGGACACCCCCCTGACCATTTCCGGCTCGTCGAGCACCCACGGCGTTCGGGTGGCGCCCGGGGTCCACGCCGACATCACCTTCAGCGGGGTGACCATCACCGCCCCGCTCCCTTTGGATGTGGCGACCAACCTGTATGGCACGGCCAGCGGGAGCGCAGCCACCGATGGGGCGCAGATAGAGAACAAGACTTCGCTTCATCTGACGCTGGCGGACGGCAGTGTCAACACCCTGACGGCAGGGGCGCTCTTTCCCGCCGTTCACTGCGGCGAGGGTTCGCTGCTCACCATTGACGACGGGGTGCGCAACACAGACAGCCAGGGGAATGCCATCGTCCCCGAACAGGGCCGGGTGCCCCGGGACTGTGTGCTGGCAAACGGGACCGCCCTCAAAAAAGGCGCCCCTCTCTATTTGATGGCGAGTGAAGATCCGGGTCGGCTGGTCGCAAACGACGGCCAGTCCTGTGCGGGCATCGGCGGCGGCATCTGGGAGAATGTGGGAGAGATGACCTTCAATGGCGGCATCATCGAGGCCTATGCCTACGGGCCGTACAGTGACTACGACGGCACCGGCGCGGGGATCGGCGGCTCGATGGCGGGTGGCTGCACGGTCATGACCTTCAACGGCGGGACCGTCACCGCCAAGGGCTCTTACCACGGGGCCGGTATCGGCGGCGGGCTGAGCTCCAGTTGGGGGGCCAACTGGGACAGGCCGCAGATGGCGGGGACCATCAAGTCCCGCGAGACCTATCAAAACACCATCTGCCGGGACATCTATGTCAACGGCGGCAACATCACGGCCCAGGGGTTTGCCCACGGCAACGCCTTTGGCGCGGGTTGTGCCCCCGGCAGCAATGCCGGCCACAAATTTGTGATCACCGGGGGCAATCTGACCCCCATCACCAGTTCCACCAGCGACATCGGCGCGGCGGGGACCGACATTGTCGTCACCGGGGGCTCATTTTACACCAGCAAATTTCAGGGCACGGTGACCAACGGCAAGGGCATCGAGCTGGCCATGGCCACCGTCGACCTGAGCGGCTACCCCGAACTGAAAAACGGCCCCCTCAAGAGCCTGCAGGTGGCGGTGGACGGGGTGCCTCTCACCCCCGAGTACGGGCTTGCCAACAATGTGGACGGAAACGGCAAGCTCTACTTCTGGCTGCCCAAGAGCGCCCAGGGCAAATCTCTGGAAATCAAAAATCTGGTGGCTATCGACCCGGTCACTGGCCAGGAGCAGGAGGGCAAGTACGATTTCACCATCCCCAGCTTTGACAGCGGGCACACGGTGGCCAAGCAGTATGTGACCTTCACTGTGGACGAGAGTCTGCTGGGAGAGGCGCTGCGCCAATCGCTGCACAAGCAGTATGACGGGCTGCCGATAGACGGACAGGACCTGCTCAACCAGGTGGCGGGCCTGAACATCCCCGCCGACAGACCGGAGGGAGAGTTCCTCAACGACGTTTCGGCCATGAGCCTCTCCCACCAGCGGGTGGAGGACAAGGCGGGGGAGGAGACCGGCGAACCGGTGAAGACCGGCAGCTTTGAGCGGGCGGGCGGTTACACGGTGACGATCGACTCCAGCCAGTTCTCGGCTGCACCGGGATTTCAGGAGTCCTTCTGGGGACACCGCGCCGCCTTCGCCGCCGAAATCACCCCGGCCGACAGCACCGCGGAAAAAGTCAGTTATCAGCTCCAGTGGTCGGGGGACCAATTGCAGGGCGTCGCTTTCCACGCCCTTGTTCGCCCAGCCGACGGAATGGCCGCCACCTGCAAAGCCCCGGACGGGTCGGTGCAGTTCTACGTCAACGGGGTCGCCGTGGGCGGCCCAGTGACGGTGGCGGCCCAGGCAGGGACGGAGAAGGGATTTGCCTTTGGCACGGCCGACTTTGCCTGGGATTTGAGCGGGGTGCAGATCCCCGCCCGACCGGACGGAAGGCTCGCCGTCAGCGCCACCTTCGACGGCGGCACCAACTACCGGGTAAGCAGTTGCCAGGGCTCGCCGGAGGAAAACCCCGGCATCCCGGTGGTGGAGCCGCCCAAGGTGGAGGGAAAGCCCTCCGCACCGGGAGAGCCCGCCCGGGAATTGGAGCCGGACGGAGAAATCACCAGCAAGCCCGGGGAAGACCCGGGGGACCCCAACACCCTGCACCAGACCTTGAAGGACCGGGTCGCGGTCCCGGTCTCGGGGGATACCCTCTCGCAGAGTGAGGTGGAGACTTGGATCGAGGGGCGCTATACCGTCGATTCGATGACGCCTGGGATAAACGCCGCCATCGAGTCGGTGACCATCTGGGATGAAAACGGCCAGAAAGTAGAACAGATCGACCGCACCCGGCCGGGCTCCTACCATGTGATCACAGTCGTGCGCGATGACAGGGGAAATAGCACCACCGTCGATTTGACCTATCTGGTGACAGACCCGCCGACGGTGGTGGTCAAGCCGGAAAATCCCGAGGAGCCGGGGCGGGAGCTCTCCCCCAAAGAGCCGCCGCAGGGCGACGATGCGACAGGTACTCTGCACGGCCAGTTGGAGGACAGCTATCTGCGCCCAACCGGGTCGGGGACCCTCGGCCGGCCCGAGTTGGCAGACTGGCTTGACGGCCGCTACGACTGGGGGGACGCCCAACTCACCCTGGTGGAGGTCAAAGACAAAGATGGCAATGCAGTGGGAGAAATCGACCTGTCGCAGCCGGACCGCTACCAGGTGGTGGCGGTGGTGACCGACGATATGGGAAACACCACCACAGTGACCGTCGACTACCAGCTCAAAGAGCCCCCGGCAGTTGAGGTGAAGCCCAATCAGCCCGGGGCGGGGGAAGAGGGGACGTTGCGCCCCGACGGGCCGGTGAATACTGACAGAGACGGCACGGTCCACCGGGTGTATAAGGACGAGATGTCCACCCCGGCAAAGGACGGCACCCTCACCCAGGCGGACGCCGAGAAGCTGGTGGAGGAGCGCTACACGGTGCCCGCAGGCGCTGCGGTGCAGACGACCATCCGCGACAGTGAGGGCCAAGTGCTGACGGACATCGATCTGCGCTTTGAAGGGGATTATGTCATTGAGGTGCTGGTGCGCGATGGCGAGGGGAACACCTCTACGGTCTACCTGGATTACCGGGTGTACGAGGAGCCCGGGCCCCCGGAAGAGGGGGAGAGCGGGGAGAAACCAGAAGGCCCAGAGACCCCCCAAACCCCGGGGGAAGAGCCGGATGACCGTGGCGAGGAGGGACAACCCCTCACCGGCAATTTCGGTGTGAAGGTGCTTCCGCTTCTGGCCTTGGCCGGAGCGGGCTTGCTGCTCGGGCGGAAAAGACACACGTCCCGCTGAGGTTTGAAAAGAGAAGGAGAGGGCCGGTTTACCCGTTTGGGTGGACCGGCCCTCCCCTCTGTCTGGACGATGAGAGGGGAGCGAACGGGGGTGCCCTTCATCCTTTTTTGGGGGCGAACAACTTGCCCCTCACCTCACTGTCTGTCGACGAGAGCAGCGGGGTCGCCCGCTTTTTCGCGTCGGACGGGGAATACCGGCTGGCAGTGTGCGACCTGCTGGGCAACCGCACCAGCGGTCGGTTTTGGGTGCGGGCCCCGGCGGAGTGAGGGAGACGAAACGCAGACAGAGCGGTTTGGCTGGAAGGGGACCTACTCGAGCAGTCCCTGGCGGCTCCCTTCCAATCAAAACCACCGGTGAAACGGGTGGTGTGCATCGGCCCCAAAAGGGCGGCATCAGGCTTTGCCCCGCAAAGGGGGCATCGAAATTTTATGATTTCACCTGCACTGCGCACTGCACCGGCAGACCGACAAGTCAGTGCGGCAGTTGACATCCAAAGAGTACTTTCCTTTTGCGTCCTCAGCACCCTTCCCTTGTGGAGGCCTTCTGCCAAAACGACCGGTCTCCCCCGGTAGAATAGGGGTATTGGGCTGCAAAAAAGTGCGCCCCGAACACCAGACTAGGTGCTCGGGGCGCGCTTGCTTTTTGTGTGGGGAGACCTGCTACCGCCCCAGCCGCCGCGCGATCTCCTCCACCATCTCGTCGCAGTAGAGGATGCGCTCGCCGATTTGCAGTTCCTTGGCCAGTTCGCCGATGGCGGTCTTGCGGATGCGGGAGGTGCTGACCACCTCTTCATTCCAGAAGATGTCGCGGGCGCTGCCGTCGGCAATGATGTGCTTTTGGGCCATGGCCACCACCCGGTCGAAGTTGTCGGCCACAAATTCCATGTCGTGGGTGATGGTGATGACGCTGCGCCCCTCGGCCTGCAGGGCATCAATGAGGCGGGAGAGGATAGCGATCCCCTCCGCGTCCTGCCCAGCGGTGGGTTCGTCGAGGATGAGGTAGGGTGTCTCGGTGGCCAGGATGGCGGCGATGGCCACAAACTTGCGGGTGGAGTAGGGGATGTCGAAGGGGTTTTTCTTGAGGTATTTGGCAATGCCGGTGAGTTCGACCGCCCGCTCCACCCGGCGCTTGATCTCCTTTTCCTCCATCTTCAGGTAGCGGGGCATGTACTCGATCTCGGCGATGACGCTCTTGTTGAAGATCTGGTCGTCGGGGTTTTGAAAGACATAGCCCACATAGGTGGAGATCTGGGCGGTGGTCTTCTCCTTGGTGTTGACCCCGTCGACGATGACGTCGCCGCCCGAGGGCTTGTGCAGCCCGTTCATCATCTTGACAGCGGTGGTCTTGCCGGCCCCGTTCTGGCCAACGATGCCCACCTTTTCGCCGCTCTCGATTACCAGATTTAGGTGTTCAACGGCGGTGTAGCCGTTGGGGTAGGTAAAGGACGCATCCTTCAGTTCAATTGCCATCAGCTCTCTCCCCCCAGTCTCTCTTCAATGGCCGCGATGGCGTCTTTTTGGGTGATGGGGATGTGCGCCAGCCCGATCCCCTTTTCCTTCAACTTGCTGCCCAGCAGTGCCACCTGGGGGATCTGTGCGCCGTGCTCCAGGAGGGTGGGGTTTTGCAGCACTTCCTGCGCGGGGCCCTGAAAAGCCACCTGGGCTTTTTCCAGCACCACGATCTCGTCGGCGTACTCGGCCAACAGGTCGATTTTGTGCTCGACGAGGAGCACCGTCTTCCCCTGCTCCTTGAGCAGTTGGATGATGGCGAAGACATCGGCTGTCCCCTCGGGGTCGAGCTGGGAGGTGGGCTCGTCGATGACCAGGGTGTCGGAGTCCATGGCGATGATGGCGGCAAAGGCCACCCGCTGCCGCTGCCCGCCGGAGAGGGCGTTGGGGTCGCGCTTGATGAGGTCCTCGATTTTCAGCAGCTTGCAGACCCGAATGACCCGCTCGATCATCTCGTCCTTGGGGATGCCCAGGTTCTCAAGGCCCAGGGCGATCTCTTCAAAGACGGTCTCTTTGACGCCGCTGATTTGGGTAAAGGGGTTTTGAAAGACATAGCCGATCTGGGTGGCCAACTGGTCGGTGTCCCACTTTTTGACGTCGGTGCCGTCGATGATGGTCTTGCCGGTGAGGGAGCCGCCGTAGAAGTGGGGGACCAGTCCCCGCACCAGGTTGCACAGGGTGGTCTTGCCGGCCCCGTTCTGGCCGATGATGCCGTAGAATTTCCCCTTTTCAAAGGAGAGGTCCACGTGCTTGAGGGCAAAGGTCTTGGCCAGGGGATATTTGTAGGAGACGTCTTGTAAGGTGATAAAACTCATAGCCAGATGATCCTCCCCACAATGACCGCCACAAGGGCGATGTCGATGAGAATGATGGCCGCCTTTTCGGCAGCCGGGGTCTTGCGCAGCTCCCGCAAGAAGGTGTGTTTCACCGGGGCGGAGAAGGCGCGGGCGTCCATGGCGATGGACTTCTCCTCGGTGTTGGAGATGGCCCCCAGCACCAGCGGCCCGATGATGGGGATAAAGGCCTTCATCCGGCTGATGAGACCGCCCTCGGTCTCGATGCCGCGGGCCTTCTGGGAGTCCATGATGACCTTGGAGCTCTCCCCCAGATCGGTGATGGCCTGCATCGAGGCCAGGCAGATATAGGAGGTCTCGTGGGAGACGCCGATGCGCTCGAGGGAGTACATCAGGTCGCGCATGGGGGTGATGTTGTAAAAGAGGATGACCGCCCCGCAGAAGGCGACCACCGTGCCCGCCACCCGCAGGCCGTAGAAGATGCTCTCCACCGTCACGTGGATGTTGCCCCAGCTAAAGAGGATGGTGGTGCCTTCGGTGAACATGGCGCGCATCAAAAAGAGGATGGCCCCCACCAGCAGGAAGACCTTGTAAAACATCTTGAAAAAGGGGCCAAATTTGCCGGCGATGGCCGCCAGGACGAGGTAGCCCGCCATCATGGCGTAGCCGATCCACCAGTGGGGGAGGATGAAGCCAACGGCCGCCATCACCGCGCAGAAGTTGAACTTGTTGAGGGGATTGACGTCCATCAGCCAGTTCCCGTAGAGCTGGGGATTTTTAAAGGAATAGGCAAAATCCAGATCCAAACCGATCCACTCCTTTGTGTTAAAATTTGGGGCTGCCTTGGGAAAAGGGACAGGCCGCTGCTCACCCAGCGGCCTGTCTTTTTTGCAGTCGAGGTTGGGAAGGGGAGACCCTAGAGGGTCTCTTCCTCTTCGTCGTCTTCGTCGGCACCGCTGGCGCCGATGTAGACGTGGCCGAGCGGCAGCTTGGTGAGGAAGCGGTTGGGCATGCTCTTGAGGATGATGAAGACGATGATCACCGTGGGGATCTTGTCGAGCAAGTCGGCAAACGCCTCAGAGGCAAAGCAGGCGGGAGCGACCGACCAGCCGGCCGCGACCAGGGCGCCGGTGATGAGGCCAGTGGCGTTGGCGCCGTAGCCGCCCAGGAAGATGATGGTGATGCAGGGGCCGATGACGCCGCCGATGAAGCCGAAGACCAGAGCGGACAGCAGGGTCTTCCACAGGCTCTTAAAGACGCCGAGTTTGGAGAACCAGCCGGCCACGAAGCCGAAGGCCACGTTGAGCACCGCGTAGTAGAGGGTGGTCGGCGAGGTGATGGCGTTGAGCAGGTTGGTGATGAGACCGACCAGGGCGCCGGGAACGCCGCCGCAGAGCGCGCCCACCACAATGGTGCCGATGGCGTCTAAGTAGAGCGGCAGTTTGAGCAGAATGGCGATCTGCCCACCCACGAAGTTGACTGCAATGCCGATGGGAATTAAGAAGATGACCAGTTTGTTCATTTTTTTCATGGATGCGTACCTCCTCAGAAGTTGAAATCCGTTCGGCCTGCCAAACAAGGCGGGAAACGACCTCGACAAGCACTTCCCTCTTGTTAACAAACTGTAAATACCACTACCCACAGTATAGTGGTAGTCAACAAAAAAATCAATCATTTTCTCTTATTTTATCGATATTACCAAAAATCCAAAGGCAGTTTTGACAGGATGAAGGGTTCTTTTTTCCGCACCCTCCCCGGCGCGGCCCCTCCGCCCGCGCCGGGGAGGTGCAGGGGAGCCGGCAGGAGGGGGAGAAGGGAGCTGCCGGGCGTGCGGAGGGGAGGCGGCGCGCCCTTGCCAATTGGCCGGAAATGGGGTACACTGGCACCGGGAAATCAGCTGGTTTTCCGGAGATCGTCACAAGGGGGAGGACCTTGCTATGCTGCTTGTGCTGAATGTGGGCAATACCGCCATCTCGGCGGGAGCGTTTGCGGGGGAGGAGCTGCGCTTTGTCGCGCAGACCGCCACCTGCAAGGGCGCAACCGCCTTTGACCTGGCCCTGCACATCCGCCAGGCGCTGGCCCTGGCCGGCGGAGGGGAGGAGCCCTTTTCGGGGGCGGTCCTCTCCTGCGTGGTGCCCTCGCTGCGCCAGGTGGCGGCCGAGGCGGCCGCCCTGCTGGTGCGGCCGGGGGGACGCAGGTTGGTGTTGGGGCCCGGCGTCAAGACAGGGCTCGACATCCGCACCCAGAACCCGGCGGCCACCGGCAGCGATCTGGTGGCCCTGGCGGTGGGGGCGATGACCCTGGCGGGGGGGCCCTGTGCGGCCTTCTCCCTGGGGACGGCCACCGCCGCCGTGGCCCTGGGGGAGGGCGGCGCCCTGCGGGGCACCGCCGTGATGCCCGGCCTGGCCCTCTCGCTGGAGGCCCTGCGGGGCGGACTGCTCCACGGCCACGCCGCCATGCTCGACGGGATGGCCGAGCGGCTGCAGGAGGCGCTGGGGACGGACTGCCCCCTCTACCTCTGCGGGCGGTGGGCGGCCCTGGTGCAGCCCTACTGTCGGGCGCCCTTCCTCTTAAAGGAGCACCTGCTGCTGCGGGGGCTTGCGGCCATCTATCGGAAAAATACAGCGGAGCGCCGGGGCGGCGAATAACCCCGGCCCTCTTTTCCCAGAATATGCGCTGTATCCCGCCCTTCATGCGGGAACGGCAGCAGGAGGAATGCGCTGTGTCAAAGACGAGACAAAAAACGACCGCCCTGGTGCAGATGGCGCTGCTGGCCGCCCTGATCGCGGTCCTGTCGGCGGTGCCCTGGCTGGGGTACATCAACCTGGGGTTCATCAACGCCACCACCGTCCACATCCCGGTGATCATCGGGGGGATCCTGCTGGGTCCCAAGGCCGGCGGGGTGCTGGGGGGCTTTTTCGGGCTCACCAGCCTGCTGAAAAACACCTTTCAGCCCAACCTGAGCAGCTTTGTCTTCTCCCCCTTCTACGGGGTGGGGGAGACCCACGGCAACCTGTGGAGCCTGGTGATCTGCCTGGTGCCCCGCATCCTCATCGGGGTGGTGGCGGGGCTCTGCTATCGGGCCATTGCCCGCGGCGGCAGGCGAAAGACGGCGGCCATGGCCGTGGCGGCGGTGGTCGGCTCCCTCTGCAACACCCTGCTGGTGATGGGGGGGATCTACCTCTTTTTCGGCCCTGCCTATGCGGCGGCCCAGGGGGTGGCCTACGGCGCCCTCTTTGGCTGGATCGCCGCCCTGGTGGGCACCGTGGGGGTGCCGGAGGCCCTGGTGGCGGCCGTCCTCTCCACCGCGATCTGCCGGCCGCTGCTGGCCTTGCAGGGGCGGGGCGGCCCAGTGCAGTGGAGATAAAAAAATGAGAAAAAGGACCCTTTCCGCGCCCGGCGGAAGGGGCCTTTTTTTGCTTGCAGGGGGAAAAGAAAATGTTTGCCAGTTGGGCAAAAGGGTGTTGACAACCGTGCTGATTGTATATATACTGTATATACAATATATCGATATATTCTGTGCTCGAGGTGACCTATGGACATCATCATCCAAAATTCCAGCGACAAACCCATCTACCAGCAGATCGTCGACCAGGTCAAAGACAAGGTTTTGACCGGGGTTTTGCAGCCGGGGGAGGCGCTGCCCTCCATGCGGCTGCTGGCCCGGGAGCTGAAAATCAGCGTGATCACCACCAAGCGCGCCTACGAGGAGTTGGAGAGAGAGGGCTTCCTCACCACCCAACCCGGACGGGGCAGCTTTGTGGCCGAGAAAAACCTGGAGTTTGCCCGGGAGGAGCGGATGCGCGCCCTGGAGGAGAGCTTGGCCAAAGCCGTCGAACTGGCCCGGGGCTGCGGCGTGTCGGAGCGGGAATTGGTACAGCTGGTGACATTGCTTTACAGCGGAGAGTGAGAGTATGATGACGCAAAATTGTTTGGAACTGCGCGGGGTCGGCAAGAGCTACGGCTCCTTTGCCCTGCGGGACGTAGATTTGAGCGTGCCCAAGGGCTGTATCATGGGCCTGGTGGGGCAAAATGGCGCGGGCAAGACCACCCTGCTCAAGTTGATTTTGAACTTGATTGCCCGGGACAGCGGCGAGATTTCGGTGCTGGGGATGGACAATCGAAAAGAGGAGATGGCCATCAAGCAGCGGCTGGGGGTGGTGATGGACGAGAGCGCCTTTCACGATTTCCTGACCCCGCAAAAGGTCTCCAACATCATGGCGGGCATCTACCCCAACTGGGACGAGGGGCAGTTTGCCGGCTACCTGCAGCGCTTCGGCCTGCGGCCGGGGGACCTCATCAAGAACTTTTCCCGGGGAATGAAGGCAAAGCTCTCCATCGCCGCGGCCCTGAGCCACGCGCCCCAGCTGCTGCTGCTCGACGAGCCCACCAGCGGCCTGGACCCGGTGGTGCGCGACGAGATACTGGACATCTTCGCCGAGTTCATCGGTGACGGGGAGCACTCGATCCTCATCTCCTCCCACATCACCAGCGATTTGGAGCGGGTGGCCGACTACATCGCCCTGCTGGATGGGGGCCAATTGATTTTTTGCGAGGAGAAGGACGCCCTTCTCTACGGTTACAGCGTGCTCAAGGGCACCCGGGAACAGCTGGAGCGGCTGGACCGCAGCGAGCTGATCGGCCTGCGGGAGACCAGTTTTGGCTTTGACGCGCTGGTGGAGCGCAGCGAGGAGAACCGCCGCCGCTTTGAGGGGCTGGTCTTTGACCGCTGCACCCTGGAGGAAATGGTGCTCTACTTTATAAGGGGGAAGAAGAGATGAGGGGACTTTTACTCAAGGATTTCTGCATCTTCGGCAAATCGGCCAAGTTTTACATCCTCTACCTGGTCGGAATGGCGGTGTTGGGACTGGGGATGAAGAATTCTTCCTTTATCGTGGGGATCGTGGTGATGATGCTCTCCATCCTCTGCATCACCACCTTCTCCTACGACGACATGGCCCGCTGGCCGGCCTACGCCGCCGCGCTGCCGGTGAGCCGGAGCAAGGTGGTGCTCTCCAAGTATGTGCTGGGGGTGGGGATGCCCCTGCTGGGGGGCGTGGTCGCCTTCCTCATCACCGTTGGATACTCCTTTATCCGCCCGGAAGACATGGCGAATAACGCCCTGACGGCGGTGCTGACCGCCTGCATTGGGGTGCTCTTCAACCTGATTTTGCTGCCGCCCACCTTCAAATGGGGGGCGGAGAAGAGCCGCATCATCCTCTATGCGGCCATGGCCGCCATCTTTGCCATCGCCCTGCTGGCGGGGAAGTTCGCCGCTCTCGAACAGCTCTCCCTGCCGCAGCTACCGACGGTGCTCTGGGTGGGGCTGATCGCTGCGGTGATGGTGGGATCGACCCTGATTTCCTACGGCGTCTCCTGCCGGATCTACGCCAAAAAAGAGTTTTAGAGGGCTGAGCCAAAGGGCGCGCCCCTCCCCAAACAGGGGGAGGGGCGCGTCCTTTTTTCCGTGGAGAAAGGGGAAAAAGCAAAAGGTCAGAAAAAGTCAAAAATATTTTTGCGGCGTTCACAATTTGTACACAGCTATCGGGTATATTGTATTTAGCACTCGAGAGAATAGACTGCTAAAAGTGTGAAGAGAATGGGAGGGTGGTTCCAATGAACGCCAATAAACTGACACAGAAATCGCTGGAAGCGGTGCAGACCGCCCAGAGCCTGGCCATAGAGCACAGCAACGTGCAGATCGAGCAGGAGCACCTGGTTTCGGCCCTGCTGGAACAGCCCGAGGGGCTGATCCCCTCGCTTGTCAAAAAGATGGGCTGCGACCTGGAGGCCCTGCGCGCCGCCGTGCGCCAGCGCATCGAGGGGATGCCCGGCGTCTCGGGCCCCGGGCGGGAGCCGGACAAGATCTACGTCTCGCAGGAGGTGGACCAGGCCCTGGTGCAGGCCGAGGCCGAGGCGGGGCGGATGCAGGACGAGTACGTCTCGGTGGAGCACCTGCTGCTGGGGTTGCTGGAGCGGCCCAGTGCCTCCATGCGGGAGATTTGGAGCCGTTTTGGGGTGAAAAAGGACGGCTTTCTGGCCGCCCTGTCGTCGGTGCGGGGGAATACCCGGGTCACCAGCGACACCCCGGAGGAGACCTATGACGCCCTGAAAAAGTACGGGCAGGATCTGGTGGAGCTGGCCCGCGCCCAGAAGTTGGACCCGGTCATCGGCCGGGACGCGGAGATCCGCAACGCCATCCGCATCCTCTCGCGCAAGACCAAGAACAACCCGGTCCTCATCGGCGAGCCCGGCGTGGGCAAAACCGCCATTGCCGAGGGGCTGGCCCTGCGCATTGCCAGGGGAGATGTGCCCGACAACCTAAAAGACCGCAAGCTCTTCTCCCTAGACATGGGGTCCCTGGTGGCAGGGGCCAAGTTCCGGGGCGAGTTTGAGGAGCGATTGAAGGCCGTTTTGGGCGAGGTGAAGAAGAGCGAGGGCCGGATCATCCTCTTTATCGACGAGCTGCACACCATTGTGGGGGCGGGCAAGACCGAGGGCTCGATGGACGCGGGCAACCTCCTGAAGCCGATGCTGGCGCGGGGCGAACTGCACTGCATCGGCGCCACCACCCTGGACGAGTACCGCCAGTACATCGAAAAGGACCCGGCGCTGGAGCGCAGGTTCCAGCCGGTGATGGTGGAGGAGCCGGACGTGGAGGACACCATCTCCATCCTCCGGGGACTCAAGGAGCGCTACGAGGTGTTTCACGGGGTGAAGATCCAGGACGCCGCCCTCATCGCCGCGGCCACCCTCTCCAACCGCTACATCACCGACCGCTTCCTGCCGGACAAGGCCATCGACTTGGTGGACGAGGCCTGCGCCATGGTGCGCACCGAGATCGACTCGATGCCCGCCGAACTCGACGAGATCTCCCGCAGGATCATGCAGTACGAAATTGAGGAGGCGGCCCTGAAGAAGGAGACCGACCGCCTCTCCCAGGATCACCTGGCGGAGATCCAAAAGGAGCTGGCCGACCTGCGGGCCCAGTTCAAGGAGATGAAGGCCAAGTGGGAAAACGAGAAAAACGCCATCTCCAAGGTGCAGAACCTCCGCGCTGAAATCGAGCAGGTGGGCGCCGAGATCGAACAGGCGGAGCAGCAATACGACTTGAACCGGGCCGCCGAGCTCAAGTACGGGCGGCTGCCCGGCCTGAAAAAGGAGCTGGAAGAGGAGGAGAAGATCGCCGAGCAGGGCCAGAAGGGCGCGGGCAGTCTGCTGCGCGACCGGGTCACCGACGAGGAGATCGCCAAGATCGTCGGCCGCTGGACCGGCATCCCCGTCTCCCGGCTGGTGGAGGGGGAGCGCGACAAGCTGCTGCGGCTGCCCGAAGAGCTGCACCGCCGGGTGGTGGGGCAGGACGAGGCGGTGGAGAAGGTCTCCGAGGCCATCCTCCGCTCCCGGGCAGGGATCCAGGACCCGGACCGCCCCATCGGTTCCTTCCTCTTTTTGGGGCCCACCGGCGTGGGCAAGACCGAGCTGGCCAAGGCCCTGGCGCAGGCCCTCTTCGACGACGAGCACAGCATGGTGCGCATCGACATGACCGAGTACATGGAGAAGTTCGCCGTCTCCCGCCTCATCGGCGCGCCTCCGGGCTATGTGGGCTACGAGGAGGGGGGCCAGCTGACCGAACAGGTGCGCCGCCACCCTTACAGCGTCATCCTCTTTGACGAAGTGGAGAAGGCCCACCCCGACGTCTTCAACATCCTCTTGCAGGTGCTCGACGACGGGCGGATCACCGACTCCCAGGGACGGACGGTGGACTTTAAGAACACCATCATCATCCTCACCTCCAACCTGGGTTCTGGCGCCATTTTGGAGGGGATCGGCCCCGACGGGCAGATTTCCGAGGGCGCCAAGGAGGAGGTCAACGGGCTGCTGCGCCGCCAGTTCCGGCCTGAATTCCTCAACCGGCTGGACGAAATCGTCTTCTACAAACCCCTCACCAGGGAGGAGATATCCGGCATTGTGGAGCTGCAGATCGCAGACCTGCGCCGCCGGTTGGCCGACAAGCAGCTGTCGGTGGAGCTGACCGCCGCCGCCAAGGAGTATGTGGTGGCCCAGGGGTACGACCCGGTCTACGGCGCCAGACCCCTCAAGCGGTTCATCCAGAGCAAGGTGGAGACCCTGATCGCCCGGCTGATCATCCGCGCCGAGTTGGCGCCCCGCACCACCATTGTGGTGGACTACGACGGCCATCAACTGACCGCCGATCCCAAGGGCGAGTTGCAGGCGCTCTGATTTTCCGACAGACAGAAAGGGGGCCCCGCC
>NZ_WWVY01000009.1:155576-195286 GCF_009876955.1 Bittarella massiliensis (ex Durand et al. 2017)
GGGCCCCTTTGCCGCCGCTGAAAAACCGTTTGGAAAAAAGAGGGTGGCCGTGCTATACTAAAACACAGAGAGACGTGAGGACAGGCGGCCCGCCCCGGGCGGGGCCGCCCACAGTGAGAAGGGAGAGCAGCCTGATGAGAGTTTTGCTGGTCAACGGGAGTTCCAATAAAAACGGGTGCACCTTTACCGCCCTGTCGGAGGTGGCCGCCGCCCTGGAAGAGGAGCAGGTGGAAACCGAGATCTTGCAGTTGGGGGCCGACCCGGTGCGCGACTGCATCGGCTGCGGCGGCTGCCGGAAGATGGAGCGCCGCTGCGTCTTTGACAGCGATGTGGTCAACCGGCTCATCGAAAAGGCCGAGGGGGCCGACGGCTTTGTCTTTGGCACCCCGGTCTACTACGCCCACCCCAGCGGGCGGATCCTCTCGGTGCTGGACCGGGCCTTTTACGCCGGCAGCGCCGCCTTCGCCTACAAGCCGGGGGCGGCCGTGGCCTCGGCCCGCCGGGCGGGGACCACCGCCTCGCTGGACGCGCTCAACAAGTATTTCACCATCGCCAAGATGCCGGTGGTCTCCTCCCAGTACTGGAACATGGTGCACGGCAACACCCCGGAGGAGGTCCGCCAGGACCTGGAGGGGCTGCAGATCATGCGCACCCTGGGCCGGAACATGGCCTGGCTGCTGCGCTGCATCGAGGCGGGGAAGGCCGCAGGCGTCAACCCGCCGGCCCCCGAAGCGCCGCTGCGCACCAACTTCATCCGCTAGGTACTAAACCGGCGAGAAGGCACACCCGAGAGGGTGTGCCTTCTTTTTTGTGTACAGGGCGGCCTAGGCGTCGGCAAAGATGCGGCGGGAGAGGAGGGAGAGCCCGGCGGAGAGGATGGCCGCCGCCAGGAGGATGACCCCGCCCCCGGCGGGGAACTGCTCGAAGAGGGCGCCGTAGATGGCCTGCCCCAAGGGCTGGGCGCACATGGAGAGGGCGATCATCAGGGCGATGACCTTGCCCACCAGCTGGGGCGGGGTCTCCAGTTGAACGGCGGCCATCATCTGCACGCTGAAGACGGTGGCCAGGGCCATGATGAAGAAGCTGAAGGCGGTGATGAGCCAGAAGCCGGCGACGGGGGAGAGGCCCAGCAACAGGGGGAGGGCCAGCCCCCCGGCAAAGGCGCTGCAGAGGAGGAGCAGCCGGGGGGAGTGGCGCAGGGTGAGGCGGTTGCCCGCCGCGGCGACAAAGAGGCCGCCGCAGAGCCCGCCCAGGGCCCCGATGCCCTGAAAGAGACCCAGCATCCGGTCGCTCATCCCCAGGGTGTCCACCACGACCACCGGCAGGCCCACCGTCATCACCGAGGTCATCACCAGGTTGATGGCGGCCACCAGCAGGATGACCTTGGCCAGAAGGGGCTTTTCTCGGCGGATGTAGCGGCTGCTGTCGCGCAGGTCGGCGCGGACGATCGACAGGACCCCCGGCCCCTTTTCCCGGGGGGTGAAGGGGATGTGGATAAAGAGCTCCATCACCGCCGAGGCAAAGAAGCAGGCGGCGCTGATTGCCAGGATGGGGAAGATGCCGAAGGCGCCGAAGAACATTCCCCCCACGATGGGGCCCAGCAGTCCCGAGAGGGAGGAGATCTGGTTGATGACCGCCCCGCCCCGCAGGACCTGCTCCCCCTCCACCAGGGCGGGGATGCTGGCCTGCACGGCCGGCTGGTAGGTGCCGCTGATGCCGTAGAGGAGCATCAGCGCCACCAGGATGAGGGGGACCAGGGGCAGCCGCCCCAGCCCCAGGTAGACCGAGAGGACCAGCAGGGCGGTGAAGAAGTCCAGCGCCACCATGATGTTGCGCTTGTTGACCCGGTCGGCCAGCACCCCGCCGAGAAAGGAGAGGGCGATCATCGGCAGGAAGGAGCAGGCGCTCACCAGCCCGAAGAGGGCCGCCGAACCGGTTTGGCGCAGCAGGTAGAGGGGGAGGGCGAAGCGGAGGATGGCGTTGCCGAAGAGGGAGATGATCTGGCCGATCGCCACCAGGGTGAAGTCGCGGCGGAAGAGTTTGGGGGGAGATGTTGTTTTCATCGGTGCCTCCTTGTCAGCAGAAAGACAGTTTTTAATACCAACCGACGGTATGTATTTTGCGAAAAAAATTTGCTCCGCACAGGAGCAGTTGTCGCGGCCGCCACGGCCACTGGGGGAGGGCCGCCGCCCTCCTTCGGGCGGAAGGGAGCGGCAGTCGGAGGATCCGCAGAGAGAAAGCCCCCTTTAATGGGGCTCTCTTGCGCTGTCTTTGGGGCCGTGGAAGAGGGTGGTGAGGGCCACATAGTCCTCCTCCAGCTCCCGGTCGATGATGTCCAGCCCCGCGCTCCGGAGCATCCGCGCCAGCAGCTGGACCCGCGCCCGCAGCCGCTCGGGCTCGTCCGGGCGGACAAAGGGGTTGGCCCAGACATTGAGCAGCACCGCAAAGACCTCGGCCAGCTCCCGGGGCTGGACGGCGTCGGGCAGGGAGCCGTCGCGCAGCCCCTCTTCAATAGCTGGCTGGATGAAGTGGGGGGCCACCAGGGAGAACACCTCGTCCAGCTGGGTGATGACAAAGCGGGGGTCGCGCACCGTCTCCAGCATCATGGCCGCCACCGCCTCGTCGCCGGGGTTGTGGCAGGCAGCCGCCAGCATGGCCCGCAATTTTTCCCGGCCGCTGCGTGTCGGGTCGTCGCGGATGGCGGTGAAGAGGGCCAGATTGGCCTCCCCAATTCGCTGGCAGACCGCGTCAAAAATCTCTTCCTTGGAGCGAAAATGGTGGTAGATGGCCCCTTTGGAGAGCCCTCCCAGCTGGTCGATGATGTCCTGGATGGAGGTGTTTTCATACCCCTTTTGGGTGAACAGCCGCTGGGCGGCGTCCAAAATTTTTTTGACTGTCTCCTCCGGGTGCTTGTTTCTGGCCATCTCGTTCACCTCACATACATACCGTCGGTATCTATTGTACGGCAGACAGGGGCCCCCGTCAAGGGGAGGAAGTGATTTTTCCCTTTTTTCTGCCTCTGTCGCCCCCTGCCGGGAGGGGCGCCCCGTCGCCGTCCCGGTTTGGCCGCCTTGGCGCAGTGGGGGGACGAGCATATTCCCCGCCCAGGGCTGCATAGAGTGGAGAGAAGGGACAAGTCCCGTCCCCAAAAATGCAGGAATGTTCACAGGGAGGAATGCGACATGACTTCTATGGCGCCATCGCTCTACTACCGCCGGGGGCTCAACCCGATCCAGGTGGAGCAGGCCCGCCAGCGACACGGCTCCAACGCCCTCACCCAGGGGGAGCGCAGCGGGTTTTTCAAGCAATTCCTGGCCAGCTTCGGCGACCCCATCATCAAGGTGCTGCTCTGCGCGCTGGCCATCAACATCGTCTTTTTGTTCCGCGACTTCGACTGGTTCGAGACGGTGGGGATCGCGGTGGCCATCTTTTTGGCCACCTTTGTCTCCACCCTCAGCGAGTACGGCAGCGAATCGGCCTTTATCAAGCTGCAGCAGGACGCCGCCAGCATCCAGTGCCGGGTCCGCCGGGCAGGGATGGCCGCCTCGGTCCCCATCGACGAGGTGGTGGTGGGGGACGTGGTGCTGCTGCAGGCAGGGGAGCGGGTGCCCGCCGACGGGGTGATGGTGGAGGGCAGTCTCCACCTGGACCAGTCCGCCCTCAACGGCGAGAGCGCCGAGGTGGAGAAAAAGCCCGCCGCCGGAGAGGCGGGGAAGGCCGACCTGGCCGCCCCCAACTGGCTCTTTCGGGGGAGTGTGGTCTGCTCGGGCGAGGGGGCCATGGAGGTGCTGGCCGTGGGGGACAAGACCTTCTACGGCGGCATGGCCCGGGAGATGCAGGAGGAGACCCGGGAGAGCCCCCTGCGGCTGCGGCTGGGGGGGCTGGCCAAGATCCTCTCCCGGCTGGGCTACTGCGCCGCCGCCCTGGTGGCCGTGGCCGACCTCTTCAACGCCTTCTTCCTCTCCAACCACTTTGACCCGGCGGCCATCTCGGCCCTCTTCGCCCAGCCCTCGCTGGTGCTCGAACACATCCTGCACGCCGTGACCCTGGCCATCACCGTGGTGGTGGTGGCGGTGCCGGAGGGGCTGCCCATGATGATCACGGTGGTCCTCTCCTCCAACATGCGGCGGATGCTCAAAGACCACGTGCTGGTGCGCAAGCTGGTGGGGATCGAGACCTCCGGCAGTCTGAACATCCTCTTCACCGACAAGACCGGCACCCTCACCCGGGGCCGGTTGGAGGTGACCCACTTCCTGGCCGGGGACGGCAGGGAGTACAAGACCGCCGCCACCCTGCGGAGCCAAAAGGGGCTCTGGCGGCAGGTGGAGGACTGCTGCCGCTACAACAACCAGGCGGTCATCAGCCCCCAGGGCCCGCTGGGGGGCAACGCCACCGACCGGGCGCTGCTGGCCTTTGCCCTGCCCCAGAGCACCAAGGGAGAGGTGCAAGTGGCCCGGCGGGTGCCCTTTGACTCGGCCAACAAATACGCTGCCGTGACGTTGGAGGACGGGCGCACCTTCGTCAAGGGCGCGCCGGAAAAACTGCTGGAGAGCTGCACCAAGTACGTGGACGGGGAGGGGCGGGCCCGGCCCCTGGACTCCCTCAAGCTGCTCAAATTGCGCTGGAAAGAGTTGACCGCCCAGGCGGTGCGGGTGCTGGTGCTCTGCCAGAGCGCCGTCCCGGTGGGGGAGGGCGGCGGCCGCTTTTCCGACCTGACCCTCATCGGGCTGGTGGGCATCCGCGACGAGGTGCGCCCCCAGGCCAAGCAGGCGGTGCGCCAGGCCCAGGCGGCGGGGGTGCAGGTGGTGATGATCACCGGCGACAACCGGGACACCGCCGCCGCCATCGCCCGGGACGTGGGCCTTCTGCGGGAGGCCGCCCCCGGCGCCATCCTCGAGAGCGGGGAGCTGGCCGCCATGAGCGACAGCCAGCTCAAAGACGCCCTGCCCGGCATCCGGGTGGTGGCCCGGGCCCTGCCCCAGGACAAGAGCCGCCTGGTCAAGGCCGCCCAGGAGTTGGGGCTGGTGGCGGGGATGACCGGCGACGGCATCAACGACGCCCCGGCCCTGAAAAAGGCCGATGTGGGCTTTGCCATGGGCAGCGGCACCGAGGTGGCAAAAGAGGCCGGCGACATCGTGATTTTGGACGACAACTTCCAGTCCATCACCCGGGCCATCCTCTACGGGCGCACCATCTTCAAGTCCATCCGCAAATTCATCATCTTTCAGCTGACCATGAACCTCTGCGCCGTGGGGATCTCGGTCATCGGCCCCTTTATCGGCATCGACACCCCGGTGACGGTGATGCAGATGCTCTGGATCAACATCATCATGGACACCCTGGCCGGGCTGGCCTTCGCCGGCGAACCCCCGCTGGAGGAGTACATGGAAGAGTCCCCCAAGCGGCGGGACGAACCGGTGCTCACCCGCTCCATGGTCCACCAGATCGTCTGTATGGGGGTGTTCACCGTGGGCCTTTGCGTGGCCTTTTTGAAGGTGGATCTCTTCAAACACCTCTTCCGCATTGAACTGGGGGAGCAGTACTTCATGACCGCCTTCTTCGCCCTCTTCATCTTCACCGGCATCCTCAACAGCTTCAACGCCCGCACCCCACGGGTCAACCTGTTTGCCAACCTGGGGGGCAATCGGGCCTTTGTGTTCATTATGGCGGCGGTGGCGGGGGTACAGCTGCTGCTCATCTACTTTGGCGGCAGCCTCTTCCGGGTGGCGGGGCTCACCCTGCGGGAGCTGGTGACGGTGCTCCTCATCTCCACCTTGGTGCTGCCGGTGGACCTGCTGCGCAAGGCGGCCCTGCGCAGAAAGGGGATCACCCCCGACATTTAAAGTGGTCAAAAAGCAGCCTTTTTTAAGGCAATGCTCTCTGCGGCGGGCGGCGCGCCGCGGAATGGGTGAAGGCAAAATCGCACTCTGTCGCAGAAAACGGCTTTAAAACAGTCTCGCGGGAGAAAATTTTTCTCTCGCGGGGCTGTTTTTTGTGGCGAAAAGACAATTTGATGTGCTCGACGGGTATGGCGAGAGGTTCAACCCCCCAAACAGAAAAGCAGGCAGATGTCTTTTTAAGAGCAAATTCGGCCTAAAAATGTACATGGAGGGAAAAAGTGGGCCTTTAAATTTGTATAAAATGTAAATTCTTTTGACTTTAACTGATTTTCCGGAAATACCCCTTGATTTTTGTGGGAAAGTGATTACAATGATATTTAGCACTCAGGTATATAGACTGCCAAACCAATTATACCAAACTATAATATAGGAGGAATTCAGTATGACCATCAAACCCTTGGCTGACCGCGTTCTGATTAAACTGCTCGAGGCGGAAGAGAAGACCGCCAGCGGCATCATTCTCCCCGACGCCGCGAAAGAGAAACCCCAGGTGGCCGAAGTGGTGGCCGTGGGCCCCGGCGGCATGGTGGACGGCAACGAGGTCGTCATGACCCTGAAGGTGGGCGACAAGGTGATCGCCAGCAAATACGCCGGCACCGAGGTCAAGGTGGAAGGCGAGGAATTCACCCTGCTGCGGCAAAACGACATCCTGGCCATCGTCGAGTAAGACTGGCCCAGACCGCCCGCAGACAACCGCTTACACATCACTACAACTGATAAAGGAGTAAGGCAACATGGCAAAAGAGATCAAATTCGGCGAGGAAGCCAGACAGTCCCTGCAGGCCGGCATCGATCAGCTGGCAGACACCGTCAAGGTCACCCTGGGCCCCAAGGGCCGCAACGTGGTGCTGGACAAAAAGTTCGGCTCCCCCCTCATCACCAACGACGGCGTGACCATCGCCAAGGAAATCGAGCTGGACGACCCCTTTGAGAACATGGGCGCGCAGCTGGTGAAAGAGGTCGCCACCAAGACCAACGACGCCGCCGGCGACGGCACCACCACCGCCACCGTCCTGGCCCAGGCCCTGGTCCGCGAGGGGATGAAGAACGTGGCCGCCGGCGCCAACCCCATGATCATCCGCAAGGGGATGCAGAAGGCCGTCGACGCCGCGGTGGACTTCATCGTCACCAACGCCAAAGAGGTCAACGGCTCCCAGGACATTGCCCGGGTCGCCTCTGTCTCCGCCGGGGACGAGGCCGTCGGCAAGCTGATTGCCGAGACCATGGAGAAGGTCTCCGCCGACGGGGTCATCACCATCGAGGAGTCCAAGACTGCCGAGACCTACTCCGAAGTGGTCGAGGGCATGCAGTTTGACCGCGGCTACATCTCCCCCTACATGGTCACCGACACCGACAAGATGGAGGCCGTCCTCGACGACCCCTACATCCTGATCACCGACAAGAAGATTTCCAGCATCCAGGACCTGCTGCCCCTGCTGGAGCAGATCGTTCAGGCAGGCAAAAAGCTGCTGATCATCGCCGAGGACATCGAGGGCGAGGCCCTGACCACCATCCTGGTCAACAAGCTGCGCGGCACCTTCAACTGCGTGGCCGTCAAGGCCCCCGGCTTCGGCGACCGCCGCAAGGAGATGCTCCGCGACATCGCCATCCTCACCGGCGGCGAGGTCATCTCCAGCGAGCTGGGCCTGGAGCTCAAAGACACCACCGTCCTGCAGCTGGGCAACGCCAAGCAGGTGAAGGTCACCAAGGAGAACACCATCATCGTCGACGGGGCCGGCGCCAAAGAGGCCATCGACGAGCGCATCGCCCAGATCAAAAACGAGATCGCCGCCTCCACCTCCGACTTTGAGAAGGAGCACATGGAGGAGCGGCTGGGCAAACTGTCCGGCGGCGTGGCCGTCATCAAGGTGGGCGCCGCCACCGAGGTGGAGATGAAAGAGCGCAAGCTGCGCATCGAGGACGCCCTGTCCGCCACCAAGGCCGCTGTGGCCGAGGGCATTGTCGCCGGCGGCGGCACCGCCTACCTCAACGCCGTGGGTGCGGTGGCCAAGGTGGCCGCCAGCTGCACCGGCGACGAGAAGACCGGCGCCAACATCGTCCTGAAGGCCCTGGAAGAGCCGGTTCGCCAGATCGCCGCCAACGCCGGCGTCGAGGGTTCGGTCGTGGTCGACAAGATCAAGCGTTCCCGCAAGATGGGCTACGGCTACGACGCCTACAGCGACCAGTACGTCGAGATGCTGGAGAGCGGCATCGTCGACCCCACCAAGGTGACCCGCAGCGCCCTGCAGAACGCCGCTTCCGTCGCCGCCATGGTCCTGACCACCGAGAGCCTGGTCGCCGACCAGAAAGAGGAGAACCCCGCCGCTGGTATGGCCCAGCCCCCCATGGGCGGGATGATGTAAGCATCCGCGCGAAAAACTCCTTCTGAAAAACAGCACATCACATGTCAAAGAGTCCCTGTCCGGGAGACCGGGCAGGGACTCTTTTTTGCGTGCGGGGGGGCGGCCGATTTCTTCTTCGCGCTTTTAGCTGGAACTTTTTTCGTACACAGGGAGACGGTCGACCGGCGGCCTTTTCTCCGTGTTTCCAGCCGCTCTGCGCGCGGAGGGCGGCCGGCGGGCAACCTCTGTCTCCATGCTTTTTGTTACGACCCGTTTTGTGTGCGGAAGGCGCGGTCAGAGAAGGGGGGAAACGGAGAAGGGGAGGACGGCCTCGTTGCCCGCCAGGTCGCAGACGGCCAGCCGGTAGTCGCCGTCGGGCAACCCGGCGTACACCTCTCCACTGGCGGGATCGGCTCCCTCCAGGGGGAGGGGCCGGCCCTCACTATCAGTCAGGTGCAAACTCGCCCAGTCCACCCCGCTGCCGTCGTCGCGCAGGGCGATGCAGGCAAAGGCCGCCGGCAGAGATATCCGCCTTTGGGGCGGATGGGGAAGCCCTGCCCGCCGGGCGCTCTCCTGCGAGGAGTGGGGCAGCGCCCACCGCAGGGCCAGCCCGGCGGGGACCAGGGCGAAGCTGTCTTTCAGGTAGAGGCGGAGTTTGGCCTTGGCGCTGGCCAAACTCCGTTTGACGGTGGCCAGGGAACAGCCCAATTCCTGTGCAATTTGGCGCAGGGGGATCTGCTGGCAGTAAAAGCGGATGGTGGCGATCCTCTCCCGCTCGGGCAGCCGCCGCAGGGCCTGTTCCAGGGCGATGGAGGTCTCCCGCCGGTCCAGCGCCCCCTCGCCGGGGGCGGCGTCGGGATGGGAGGAAAGGACCCCGCCCTCCGCCCGCGGGGCCCGCCGCTCCCGGCGAAGGATGGTCTGGCAGCAGGAGTAAGTGGCTCGGTTGAGGTAGGCCACCACCGCCTGGGGGTCGCGGATGTTGGCGGTATTTTTGTAGAGGGAGGCGTAGCTGTCCTGCACCGCGTCGTCGGCCAGATGGGGGTCGCCCAGCAGGGCCAGGGCCTGGTAGTACTGTGCCTCCACCGTGGCGGCGTAGAGCTTGGCAAAAGCCCTCTCATCCCCCTGTTGGACCTGTTTCAGCCATCGACCCAGCTGTTTGTGGCTCACCGTCAAATCAAACACCCTTTCCTCTGCGCTTTTTCAGCAGACAGTATAGCACAGATTCGACCGATTTCACCACAAATTGTGAAAGGAAAAAATTCCTGCATTTTTGTGAGCTCTTTGTCCTCCGGACAACGCCTTATTAATGAATTGCCGTAGAGGCATAAAATCAACGGAGGAGGAAAAAACATGAAATTGGCAGAGAGAGAGGGGCGAAACCCCAGGCGGCAGCGGCGAGGGGCGAAGGGCAAGCCCCTGTGGAGCCGCTTGGGCGCCCTGGCGTTGGCCGCCGCCTTTGTGCTGACCTGCATTCCTCCCGTGCAGCGGACCGCCCAGGCATCGGTGGCGACCACCGACTACGAAAAGGTGTTCAAGATCCGCAACACCGGCGGCGCGCCCACCTCTTACAACGGAAACGGGAACTTTACCCTTGCCCGCACAGATTCCCCACTATACTGGCGGAAAAATGCCTACAATGACCCCAGTGGAAAGACAAGCGACAGTTTTGGTGGCTTTCAAACCATCAACGCCTTGAGCCTGAACTGCAACTGGACGGTGACCGCCACCTTTCGCAGTTCACCCCCAGTGAAAGACCCCAACAACTACTACACCAACAGCGACTTTGGATTTTCCCTGAACAAAGACCCTGTCCCCTTTGACCAGGGCGACCTTTACTGGATGTGGTATAGCCGGGGGCGGGGCGTTTACAGCGCTTCGGGGATAGATGCCACCAATACTGAAAACGGCACCTTTCGCACAGGCTGGAAGAAAGACGGTGCATACCAAGAACCCACCTATACAGGCGGACCTGTAGGGGCCTACAACAATGCCAGCCACCAGTTGACCCTCTCCTATAACTGCAAAAAGGACGAGCTTACCATCAAGCTGGGCAGCGTCACCGGCACCCAGGGATACATTCGGCAGGCGGCCTTTCCGGGAGGAAAGGTCTATCTCTCGGTGTGGGGACAGATCGAATGGGATTGGAATGCCCAGATCCCCAACATGCAGATCGACTGTCATTTCGACAGCTTCGGCTACCCCGATTTTGACCCCGCCATCCAGAACATCACCCTGTACAAAGACGGCACCAACCAGGTGGTGGGGGCCAACGACGTGGTCACCCCGGGCACTGTGCTGCGGGTAGAGTCCACGGTGAAAAATAAGGCGTCCGGAGCGGGCGGCCAGACCTTTGACCTGCACCTCAAGACATCGGACGACACCAAAAACTACCCCACCCAGGGGCTGCAGTTCATTGCCGACAACAAACACCCCACCTCGGTGGGTGGGACATCGGTGACCACCTCGAAAAACGGCTACACCATTGATGGGCAGTACGGCATCCCCATCACCATGGTGGGAAATACCGAATACAAGGTAGTTTACTATGTCAAGGTCACCGAGAGCAGCGGTCAGGCGGTAAAACTGGGCCAGATGCTGGAGGACGACGTCCTCGCCAACCGCGACTACATCGGTACCACCCTCCTCAACGAGCGGCCCCTGGAGCCGCTGGACCCGGACGACCCCGCCTCGAACACCCAGGTCCCCGGCAGCGACTACCACTACACCCGGCTGCCCAAAGCCAACGAAAACGGCTGGAACAAGGACGACGTGACGGTGCAGTTCTTCGCCGGGGACTTCGACCAGTTCACCATCACCCCCCAGACCGGCTCCGCCGTCACCCTGGCGGACCAGGAGAGCCAGCTCTACGACCAGGAGCAAATTTACAGCCCCATCACCTACCAGGCCAAAGACACCGGCACCGGCGCCGTCTCCACCAAAGTAAACGACCTGGTGAAGGTCGACAAGACCGCCCCCACCCTGTCGTTTGACCAGGACACGGGGGTCCTCACCGCCACAGACGGCCTCTCGGGGGTGTGGAGGCTGTACCGAAAGGGGACGGACGGCCAGTTTGCCCCGGTGAAGACCTTCTCCCTGACTGGGGCCACAGGGAACCAATCGGGCGCCGGCAGCCAGACCTACACCGCCACCCAAAACGGCATCTACCTGGTGGAAGACGCGGCGGGCAACCGCAGCCAGCCGCTGGCAGTGCAGGTGAGCGAGCCGCCGGTGGTGGAGCGGCCCGAGGACCCGGACATCCCGCCGGTGGGTCCGCCCCTCGACCCGGACAGGGAGCCGGTGCCGGAGGGGGAGGAGCCCGCCCTCGACCCGGAGACCGGCCTTCTCCACCGCACCATCGAGGAGACGGTGACCGAGGTCATCTCCGTCGATCCGCCCCTCTATGGCGGCAGCTTTGACCGCACCGTGGTGGACGGGATGCTGGCCTACCGCTACGCCGTGCCCGCCGGCAGCACCGCCCAGGTGGCGGTGAAGGACAAAGAGGGGGCGGACATCACCGCCCAGGGCCAGTACCTGGACACCACCAAACCCGGTGGGGTGGACATCTTCTACACCCTCACCGACGGGGACGGCAACACCACCCAAATCATCCTCCACTACCGGCTGGTCAAGGCCCGGCCGCCCCAGGTGGACCCCGCCGACCCGGACGCTCCCCTGCCCGGGCCGGAGGTGGACCCCATCGACCCGGACGACCCCGAGGGGCCGGTGAAGGCCATCTACAAGGACAGCCTGACCGAGCTGATCCGGGAGAGCGGCGTCATGGACAAGGCCGCCGCCCAGGCCCTGATGGAGGAGCGCTACCACTTCACCTATCCCGACGCGGCCGGCCAGTCGGTGCAGGTGGAGCTGGAGGACAGAAACGGCGACCCCATCGAGGAGATCGACCTGACCCGGGTGGGGGACTACCTGATCCGCTACATAGCCACCGATGCAAACGGGAACCAGACGGCGGTGGAGCTGTCCTACCACCTCATCAGCCGGGTGCCGCCGGTGATCGTCCCGCCGGAGGACGGGGAACTGGTGGGCCCGACGCCCGCGGACCCGGACGACCCCCTGACCCCTCTGCCGGACGGAGAGGAGCCAGACCCGGAGAAGCCCTCGGCACTGCTCTACGAGGACGAGTACACCGAGTACATCAAGGACAGTGTGCTGGACCAAGCGGCGGCCCTCTCCTGGATGGAGGAGCGCTACGGCGCCAGTTCCCCGGTGGGGGCGGCACTCACGGGGAGCGTCTCCCTCTACGACAGCAAGGGGGACCCGGTGGAGCAGATCGACCAGAGCCGGGTGGGGGACTATCTCCTCATCTACACCGTCACCGACCAGGACGGCAACCGGGTCAGCGTCAAGTTGAAGTACCACCTCATCAGCAAGACGCCCCCGGCGGTGGTGCCCAGCGACCCGGAGCACTCCCTGCCCGACCCCATCCCCCTGCCCGACCCGGTGCCCGGCAGCCAGAAGAAGCACTGGAACATCCGCGACCATCTGGAGGAGGAGGTCCGCTCCGGCAGCTGGAGCAAGGCCGACATCCTGCATTGGATGGCTCAGCAGTACACCGTTTCCTCCAACCAGGCGGACGGCAGCCTGACATACGACTTGCTGCTCTTTGACCAAGATGGCAGGCCCGCAGAGGAAATCGACCTGGCCCGCCCCGGCAGCTGCACCTTCTATTACACCGCCACCGACTCGGTGGGCAACACCACCACTGTACAGTTGACCTACAAGCTCACCGACCGCCAAATCACCGGCCCCGTGGGCCCTGCTGATCCCGATGGCGCGGACGGTTCCGGCGGTGCGCCGAACGGAGGGGGAAATTCCCCCTATACCGGCCTGCTGGGCGGCCGCGGTGTGGGCAATTGCTGGGTGCACTGGCTGGCCCTGTTGCTGATGGCGGCTGTGGCCCTCTACACTATCCGCCGCCGGCGCCGGACCGGTGCGGATGCCGAAAGGGTGGGGGACGAGCGCCCCGGTCTCCTCGGCAGGGACCTCTTCTTTTACAGTTTGGTCTCCGCCCTGGCAGCCCTGCTCTACCTGCTGCGGGGCTGTGCCCTCGACGGCATTGCCCTGTTGGCCGTCGCAGCAGTCGTTGTCGCCAGCGCCATTGCCGTCTCCCGGCGAAAGGCAGAGGGGGAGAGCGAGCACTAGTTAAAAAGGAGCGCCTTTTAGGCGCTCCTTTTTTGCGGACTGGGGCTTTTTCACAATGCTACGTCTCCCGGTGTGAAGGGCAAGCGAACAGGATTTTTCCAAGACCTTTGCACCGCGTGTGGGCAGTTGCAGGGGAGGAGTGATAGCGACAAAAGGGGACTTGTCGCTGCAAATTGACAGTATATTGGGGAAGCGGTATAGTAAAAAAGAAAGAGGATGAAGCGTTTTTGTGCTTTGTTGCTGTCGCACCCTACGCGGGTGCGTGGATTGAAATAAACTGCCTCCAAAATCGTTGTATGAGACGTACGTCGCACCCCGCGTGGGTGCGTGGATTGAAATATGTCCTCGAAAATGCGGTAGTGGTTGCCGCCGGCGTCGCACCCCGCATGGGTGCGTGGATTGAAATCTTGTAGGCCGACGCCTTGTCCCGGTAGCTGATGGAGGTCGCACCCCACACGGGTGCGCGACTTGAAATCCTCCCCAAGCACACTCCTGTCACCGTGGGTACATGGATAAACTTTCTAAGAAGTAGTAATCACGGCGACGAGACGGTTTGCCGCATCCCCCCGCGCCCTTCAAAACGGCGAGAACCCCACATTTGCGCGCAGCCCCACCATGCTGCCACCCCTTCCGCCTGAAAGCACCAACCGAGTTTTTGCCTCGCACGAGAGGAGTCGGCATAGAGGGGTTGCCCCACTTGCCCACCCAGCTCAAAGGGGGCAGGCCGCTTGCCTTCGCACCGTGACCAGGTGCGGGTGCAGAGAAAAAGAGCCCTCCGGCCGGAGGGCTCTTTTTTACAGCTGTGTGAAGATCCGCGCGCCTTTTGTGTTCAGCCACCCCCATATCACCAGGCAGAGGAGGACGGCGGCCGCAGTGGCCACAGCCGTGACCAAGACCATGGACAGGTGCAGGGCAAAACCGAGGCCGATGAACGCCGCGGCCAGAAGGGGAGTGGTGAAGTACCCCAAAAAGGAGGCGACGGATTGCTTGATGACCGTGACCTCGCTCTGCCAGTCCAATTTGGGGAACAGGAGGTTGCAGACCAGCCCTCCCAGTGAGGTGACGAGGGCGAAGGCCAGCGGGGTCAGGTAGAAGAGCACCCACTCGGCAGGGGAGGGGCGCAGGGCCATCCCCGCCATGGTCGAGCCGATCAGGCAGGCAGGGACGAGGACAGTGAGATTGACCAGGGCCTTGCTGGCAAACACCTGCGAGGTGCGGACCGGCAGGGTCTGCAAGATCCAGAGGTGGCTTCCCTCCAGGGAGATGGAGCAGCTGCTGACAGCCCCCATCCCCCCGACGGCGGCCATGATGAGGGGGCAGATGCCGGTGAGCATCCCGGCCAGGCCGGGAACGCCCATCATGGCCTCCAACTGGTCCTGGGGCAAAAAGAGCAGCGCCCCGCAGAGCAAAATCAACATCAGCGCCCCCATCCCGGCGTTGAAGATGTAGAGGGTGGAGGAGGTGAAGCGCCGCCACTCCTTTTTGTAGAGGGCCGAGAGGGCGGAGGACTGGCGCAGTTCGCCCAGGCGGTACTTCCCTTTGGCCGAAGTGGTGGTGAAGATGGCGTGCAGCTGCCGGTAGTAGCGCCCCACCAACAGGCAAAAGAGGGCGAAGGGCAGGACGCACAGGGCCATCAGCAGAAGCCAGCTGCCCCAGTTGCCGCCCGCCACCCCCTGGGTGAACAGCTGCGCCGGCGGGTAGACGGATTCCAGTTGCAGGGCAATTTGGCTGCCGACCTGGGCCAGCTCGGTGACCTCCATCTCGGCCGCGCGGTAGCTGAGGGCGGTGGAGCCAAAGAGGACCCCCACGATCAGCAGCCCATACAGGAGGATGGAGAGGATCTTGTTGCGCCCCAGCCGGGCGGCGATCAGGGCCACCGTCCCACCGAGGACCAATCCGATCCCCAGCGGCAGGATGGGCATTGCCAGCAGCGCGGGCACCAGGGCCAGCCAGAACCGGAGAGAGGGGCCGGTCTGCACCGCGTAGACCACAGCGGCGGGGACGAGCAGCAGGCAGGAAAAGAGCAGGCTGCTGGCGTAGAGGATGAGCACACGGCTGGCGACGATGGTGCTCTGGGGGATGGGCAGGGCCATCTGCAGGTCGTAGTCCTGAAAGGAGAAGAGGACGCTGCCGGCCTTGTAGATGACGGTGATGAGGGAGAGGAGGGAGGCGGCCACGGCCATGACCGTCAGCACCAGCTCCGGACGCCCCACCATGGCGGCCAACTGCCCCATCCCCACCGAGTAGACGGCCGACATGGCCACCAGGAGGACGGCGAGAAAGGCAAAGCCCACCCCCATGAGCAGCGATTTGCGCTTGGCGGCCGGGTCTTTGGCGTGCAGCATTTTGCCGATGCCGAGGGACTGGAGCGCGTAGACTTTGCCGAGCAAAAACAGCTTATTCATGGTCGATCAACTCCAAAAATACGTCTTCGAGACTGCTCTGGCCAATCACCTCGTGGGTGGGGCCGCTGACGACCAGGCGCCCCTCTTTGATGATGGCGATCTTGTCGCAGAGCTTTTCTGCCACCTCCAACACATGGGTGGAAAAGAAGATGGTGCTGCCCTGCGCGCAGAGCTCCTTCATGATCTGCTTGAGGTGGAAGGCCGCGCTGGGGTCCAGCCCCACCATCGGCTCGTCCAAAACAAGCAGCTTGGGGGCGTGGATCAGGGCGGAGATGATGGCCAGCTTCTGCTTCATCCCGTGGGAGTAGGAGGAGATGGGGTCGCCCAGGTTGGCGGTGAGTTCCAGCCGGTCGCCGTATTTGGCGATGCGCTGGCGGCGCAGCCCCCCCTCGACGGCGAAGACGTCGCCGACAAAGTTCAGGTACTGGATGCCGGTGAGGTGGTCGTACAGGTCGGGGTTGTCGGGGATGTAGGCGGTGACTGCCTTGCAGGCCATGGGCTCTCTTTTGACCGAGTGCCCGTCGATGAAGATGTCGCCCCCCTCAAAATCCAAGATCCCCACCGCCGCCTTGATGGTGGTGGTCTTGCCGGCGCCGTTGTGGCCGATGAACCCGTAGATCTCGCCGGCGGCCACCTCTAGGCTCAGATCGTCGACGGCCTTTTTGCCGCCCTTGTACACTTTGGTCAAATGCTCGATTTTCAGCATGAGGTATCCTCCTTCTCTTCTCCCTCTGGGGGAGCGGCCGGCGCCTCTGCCGGCGTGATGATAAAGGTCAGCTTGCGGGCCTTCCGCCCGGGGGCGGGCCCGTTTTCCACCAGCGGGTTTAAAACGTTGCCCATCTCCATGCTCAACCGGCGCATCTCGTCGTCGGTGAGCATCAGTGTCGAGGTGGTGAGGGCAATGTCCCCCTTGGCCGGGTCGGGCGGCGGCTGTTTTGCAAAATAGCGCTCGAAATCGCCCATGATGCCCAGGAGGATGGCAAACAGCCCCTGGTGCATCTGCTCCAGCTCCTCCTCGCTGCCGTGCCACTGGGGGTTGGGGGCCAGGCGGTAAACCCTCTCCACCGACCCCCGCACCGGCCGCTCTTCGGCCACCTGCAAAAGTTCCAGCTGCGCCAGCTTTTTGATGTGCCGGTAGAGGGTGGCCTTCGGCACGTCGCTGAGGGCGGCGGCGATTTCACCGCTGGTGGCGGTAGGGTGCAGGATCAGGTGTTGGATGATCCGCATCCGCACCGGGTTGAGCAGGGCCTTCATGATATCTGCCGTAAACTGCAATGGGCACTCCTCCTCTCACAAATGTTATCAATAGTGATAATAGTATCAAAAATGAGAAAAGTCAAGCGAAAAAGAAAAGTATTTTTCATTTGGAGGTGAAAAGCAACTGATTTTTCCCCGCATACCCGTTCGGACGGCTGCGCGGGAAAAACAGGTTGACGGCAGGGGGGACCTGGGGATATGGTAAAGGGAGAGGAGCCGCCCCAAAAGGCGGGCGGTCGGGGAAAGGGGAACAACATGAGCGAGTGGTTCACCGTCGAACAGATCGAGAGAGACACCTATGCCATCAGCGAATACCGGCACTGGGAGGAGCCCCACTGCTACCTGCTGTTGGGGGCGCGGCGGGCCCTGCTCATCGACAGCGGGTTGGGGGTGGCGGACATCGGCCGGGTGGTGCGGGAACTGACCCCGCTGCCGGTGCTGCTGGCCACCACCCACGCCCACTGGGATCACATTGGCGGCCACCACTGCTTTGCCTTTGAGGACATCGCCGTCGGCGCACAGGAGCAGGAATGGCTCGCCGGCCAATTTCCCCTCCCCCTGTCGGCGGTCAAGGCGGAACTCCTGCGGGGGGAGACGGCGTTCCCGCCTGCCTTCGATCCGGAACAGTACCGTCTCTACCAGAGGGGCGCGGCAATTGTCCTGAAGGACGGCGACGCCATCGATTTGGGGGAGAGGGAGGTGGAGGTGCTGCACACCCCGGGGCACTCGCCGGGCCACCTCTGCTTTTACGAGCCCCAGCGGGGGACCCTCTACGCCGGCGACCTGGTCTATGCCGGCTGCCTGGACGCCTTCTACCCCACCACCGACCCTCTGACCTTTTGGCGGTCCATCCAGCGGGTGCACGCCCTGTCGCCCCGCCGGGTGCTGCCCGGCCACCACCGCCTGGACATCCCCGCCGAACTGGTGGGGGAGATCGACCGGGCCTTTGCCGGTCTCTGGGCGAGGGGGGAGTGCCGCCAGGGCCTAGGGGTGCGCGATTTCGGCGCCTTTCAGCTTCACCTGTAAAGTGCGTCTGCGGGACAGATAGAAGGGAGGGGGGAGCGGACCGTCTGAACGGTTCGCTCCCCCCTCTCTTCTTTTGACCTGGATGGCCACCCCTCACCGCTTGGGCGGCGGATAGGGGTCGGGGTTGTCGGTGCGGTCGAGCAGATAGTCGACGCTGGTGCCGTAAAAGTCGGCCAGACGGCAGAGCACCTCCGCCGTCAGGGCAATGGTGCCGGTCTCGTACTGGGAATAGGTGTTCTGCGCCATTCCCAGGTGCTCGGCCACCTCCCGCTGGCGGATGTCCCGGTCACAGCGAAGGTCGCGAATGTGTCTGTAAGCCATTTTGATCACCCAGTGACAGTATGTGCTATCTGAAATCGAGATATTGACTTTTATCTGAAATACAGATAACATGAGAGAAAAAGCGAAGGAGGAGATCGCATGCTTGCGTGGGTGGACCGGGAGGACAGGGCTTTGGCGGCGGAGTACGAGACATTTGTGGAGGGGCGAGGGAGCTTTTTTCAGTCCCTCGCCGGGGGGGAGGTCAAGGAAAACTGGCGGGCCCAGGCCCTGCTCTCCCGGGGGGAGGACGGCGGTGTCCGCGCGGCGGCCCTGGTCCTGAGCTGCCCTCTGCCCCTGGTGGGGGGCTCGCTGCTCTACTGTCCACGGGGTCCGGTGGGGGACTGGAGCGACCGGTCAGCCCTGGGCGATTTGACAGAGGGATTTGCCCGGCTGGCGGAGAGGGAGCGCGCCTGCCTGCTCAAGCTCGACCCCCTGGTCGCCCCCGGCGGGCCGGAGGCGGCCCTTCTCCAGTCGGCCGGTTTTCGCCATCGGCCGGGGGAGGGGGATTACCGCACCCTGCAACCCCGGTTTGGCTATCTCCTTCCCCTGGCGGACAGGGGGGAGGAGGAGCTGCTGGCCGGCTTTTCGCAGAAGTGCCGCTACAACCTGCGCCGGGCGATCAAGAAGGGGGTGGAGTGCTGGACGGGTGGGGCGGAGGAGCTGGACGCCTTCTACCCCCTGCTGGAGGAGACCGGACGCCGGGACGGCTTTGTCATCCGCCCCCGGGCCTATTTGGAGCGGCTGCTGCGGGTCTTTGGCCCCGCGCGCTGCCGCCTTTTTCTCTGCCGCTGGCAGGGACGGCCGGTCTCCGGCGCCCTGGCCCTGCGCTATGGGCAGACGGCCACCTACCTCTACGGCGCCTCGTCCGGTTGGGGGCGGGAGGCCATGCCCAACTACTTGATGCAGTGGGAGATGATCCGCTGGGCCCTGGCGGGGGGCTGCACGGTCTACGACTTCGGGGCCGTCCCCCACTTTTTGGAGCCGGGCCACCCGGCCTACGGCATCTACCGCTTTAAAAAGGGGTTTGGCGGCCGGGTGGCCGAGTGGGCGGGGGAGTTCGACTGGGTCTATCGCCCCGTGTCCGCCGCGCTGATGTGGGGCGGACAGCGGGGGCTGCAACTGGCGCAGGCGGCCCTTCGCGCCGGGCGGGAGCGGCGGGGGCGGGAATGAGCCTGTCCTTCCTATATATTTACACCCTTCGCCTTGCCATTTGAGCCCGATTCTGGTATCCTGGAACAAACCGATGGATTTGTCCCCTTTTTGAACGTTTTCTCCCTCGCCCCATAGACTGGTCTGAATCCAATAAATGGGGTGATGGTTTGCTGCAGATGATATTGTTCTCCCTCTCGGTGTGCGCCGACGCCTTTGCCGCCAGTTTTGCCTATGGGGCGGCGGGCATCCGCATCCCCCTGCGCTCGGCCCTGGTGATTGCCGGGGTGGGCAGCGGCTTTCTGGCCGCCGCCGTCTGGGGGGCGGGGCTGCTCACCGGCGCCCTCGACCCCGCCCTCTGCGCGGCGGCAGGGGCTTGGCTGCTGATCGCGCTGGGGCTCTTCTCCCTGGGGGGCGCGGCCCTGCGGGGCTGGCTGCGCCGGGGCGGGCGGGAGCGGGAGATCCGCTTTCAGGTGGCCGGGGTACAGGTGTTGGCGGAGATCTGCCTGGACGAGACCCGGGCCGACCGGGACAACTCCCGCACCCTCAGCCCCAAAGAGGCGCTGCTGTTGGCCATCCCCCTCTCGGCCGACTCGCTGGGGGCGGGCTTTGGCTTGGGGCTGTTTGGGGCCCGCCCGCTGGCGCTGCTGGCGGTTTCCCTGCTGCTGGGGCTGGCCCTCATCGAGGGGGCGCACCGCCTGGGGACCAAGCTGGCAGGGCGTTTTCAGGGCGGGCTCACCTGGCTGTCCGGGGCGATCTTGGTGCTGCTGGGGGCGCTTCGCCTCTGGATGTAGGCCTGTCGGCAGATCGACAGGGGTTGTTCATAAAGTTGTCACTTTTTTTATCACGAGACTGTCATATTGTCCCGATAGAATGAAGGCATAGAATAGAGAAAGCCGCGGGACAATGGTCTGGCGGAGTGGTAGGTGATCGAGATGGAAGAGAAAAAGCAGGGGCGCATCGGCCGCCTTTTTGCCCTGCGCGCGCAGATGCCCACCCGCCATCCCCGCGCCGGCAGGGTGCTCCTGGCCCTCTACCCGCTCTTTATCGTGCTGGTGTGCGAACTCAACCAGAGCCAGAAATTCGGCGACATGTTCGGGTTTTGGTTCACCCGCCCCACCGTCCTCCTCTTTGACGTGCTGCTGGTGGGGCTCATCTACGCGGCCTTTTTGCTGCTGTTTCGGCGGGGCCACCTGGCGGTGCTGCTGACCGCCCTGCCCCTCTACATCTTCTCCTGCGTCGAGTTTTTCAAGTGCCGCACCAGCGGCAGCCACTTCGTGCTGGGGGACTTGGTGATGACCACCAACGCCTCGGACATCGCCCGGTTTGCCGACATTCAGATCACCCCGGTATTGGCCCTCTGCTTTTTCTTGGTGCTGGGCTATTGGGCGGCGGTCTTCTGGTTGGGGCCCACCCTGCCGCTGGCGGGGCGGCGGCGCTTTGCCACCCTGGGCACGGTGGCCGCCGTGCTGGTCTGCTTCTTTGCCGTCCCCACCGTTTCGGCCGGGGCGATGGACCTCTTTGACATCCGGGCCGAGAGCGCCTACAACACCTTTGAGCAGAGCGACAAGTTTACCTCCAACCAGATGATTGCCAACCTGGTGGAGACCGCCCTCTCCCAAAATGAGTCCCTCGCCAAGAGGGAGAGCGACTACCGCGCCTACCTGAACACCGCTGCCGCCAAGTCGGGCAGGGAGACCGCCGCCGCGGCGGACTACAAAAAGCCAAACGTGGTCATCGTCCTCTCGGAGTCCTACGCCGATTTTCGCGCCCTCAAAGAGCTGGGGGTGCGGGATGAGATCTACCAGAACGCCGACCGGGTGGCCGCCGAGGGGACCAGCGGCACGGCGGCGGTGCCCACCTTTGGCGGATACACCGTGCGCAGCGAGTTTGAGCTGCTCTTCGGTCTGCCGGTGCGCTCCCTCTACAACGCCGAGATCCCCCACAAGCTGCTCAAGGAGCGGGCCCAGGCGGCCTTCCCCCGGTACTACCAGTCCCTGGGGTACGAGACCACCTACCTGCACCCCTTTAGCGGCACCTTCTACGGGCGGGACAAAACCTACAACAACTACGGCTTTGACCGGATGCTCTTTCAGGGCGATTTGAGCGTCCCCCAGAAAAATTACAAGACCTACACCGACGACGGCTGTGTCTTTGACCAGATCGAGCAGCTCATCGACGAGAGCGATCAGCCGCAGATGGTCTTTGCCATGACCATGCAAAACCACCAGCCCTATCTGGACGAGAACAGCTCCCTCACCGAGATCGACTACTACCTGGACAAGATCCACCACACCGACGAGGCGCTGGGCCGGTTCATCACCGATCTGCGCGCGAGCGACGAGCCCACGATCGTCCTCTTTATGGGGGACCACTTCCCCTCCTTCACCGCGTCGGGCGACGTGTACAGCCAATTGGGCATCGGCAGCGACAACTGCGATGTCCTCTACCAGCAGCGCTACCTGGTGTGGAGTAACTACGGCGCCGATTTGAGCGCCTTCCCCACGGGGGAGAAGGTCTCCTCCTTCTACCTGCCCTACCTGCTGCTGAAAACCACCGGCGCCCCCCTCACCGCCGACCAAAACGCCGCCCTGGACGAGATGGAGAGGCAGCCCCTCTACGACTACCAGTTCTCCCAGGGGGACGATCTCTTTTGGGATATGCTCACCTACGACGTGGTGTTGGGGGACCAGGCCATCCGCACCCTGCCCCAGGGCAGCGCCCAGTAGCGGGCTTGACGGCCTTCCTGCACCGGGCGGGAAAAGGGGAGACAGTTGCAAGCAGAGAGACCCGAGCCGACGGCTCGGGTCTTTTTTGTTGTGCCTTTATCGCCCAAAGCCCCCAGTCCCGCCGCGGTGGCGATTTGCTTTGGCAGAACCCTCCCGGGAGGAAGGGCGCAGGAAGTGAAAAGAGGGGATTGGGGGGATGGATGACATGAAATGGCATCCCAGATGACCCGCTTATCGGTGACGACGGGTGTCATACGAGTGTAGGGTCCCGCCGCCCCTTGAGGGGTCCAGCCTGTATGCCGCCCTTTTCAGGCTGGTGTATACCGCCCATTTGGCTGACGGATTTGATTTCAATATTTAATGTTTTATTTTAAAACATTATTGTATTTCAATATGATATAGGGTATACTGTGGTTGTTGGAACAGGACACGAGATGGCGTAAAGGGGGAGTGGAGAATGATGTGTAAACAGTTGGCTCGCTGCTGCAAAATTTCTCTGACAGGGGGCTGCCTCTGTTTGGCCGCCGTCTATCTGGTGGCGGTCCCCGGGGTGGCGACGGGTCTCCTGCGGCAAGCGCCGGAATTGGCGGACCGCTTTTGGCCCTGGCTGCTGCTGGTCGAGGCCACGGCGCTGCCCTGCATTTTGGTGGCCTTGTGGGGCTGGAAGCTGACAGGGGAGATCGGGCGGGGCAACGCCTTTTCCGGGGAGAGCGCCCGCCTGGTGAAGAGGGCCTCCACGGCCCTGCTGCTGGACGCTGCCCTCTTTCTCGCCGGCAATGTCGTCTATTTTTTGCTGGGTATCAGCCACTCTGCGGTCGCCCTTTTGGCCCTGTTTGTCTGTGCGGCGGCTGCGGTGTTCGGCCTGGCGGCGCGGGCCCTTGCCCAGCTGGTGGGCGAGGCCGCCCGGCTGCGGGAAGACAGCGAACTGGTGATTTGAGGTGAGGGTGTGATAGCGGTCAATTTGGATGTGGTGCTGGCGCAGCGAAAGATGACCCTGACGCAGTTGTCCCGGGAAGTCGGCGTCACCGTCGTCAACCTCTCACTCTTAAAGACGGGAAAGGCCAAGGGGGTGCGCTTTTCCACCCTGGACAAAATCTGCCAAGCCCTGGACTGCCAGCCGGGCGACCTGTTGGAGTGGCGCCCCGACCCCCAGCCGTAAGACTGGGGAAAACTGGTGAGAGACCCGCTCGGGCATTTGCCCCGGGCGGGTTTTGTGCTACAATGACGATACCCCCCAAAACTGCCTTTTCAGGCTGAATGGGGGAGGAGAGGAGGCGCTTTCAATGCTGGGACTCAAGCGGGGCACGGTGCAGTTGCTACCCTATCAGGAGAGTTGGGCCGAGGAGGGGTCGCGGGCCGCCGCCCGCCTGCAGGAGCTGTTTGGCAGCGAAGCAGCGGCGGTCCGCCACGTGGGCAGCACCTCGGTCAAGAGGCTGGCGGCAAAGCCCATCATCGACCTGGCGGTGGGGATGTGGGACCTGGGTCGGGCCGCGGCCCTGTACCCCGCCCTGGCCGCGGCGGGATTTGTTCACCGCCCCCATGTGGACGAGCCGGACAGCCTCTTTTTGAGCGCCGGGGACGAGGAGGCCGACACCCGTACCCACCACGTCCACCTGGTGGAGTACGACGGCCGTCGCTGGCGGGACTACTGCTATTTTTCCGACACCCTCAACCGGGACGAGGGGAAGCGGGCGGCCTATCAGGCCCTTAAAGAGGGGCTGGCGGCCGCCAACAGCGCGGACAGGGTGGCCTACACCGAGGGGAAGGCGCAGTTCATCGAGGGGGTGCTGGCCGAGGGGAGGGCGCTGGAGGACACGGCAGTCACCTTTGCTGAGCCCCCCTCGCCGGAGGATGTCCTCTTTGCGGTGGTGGTGGCCCGGCACCGGGGGCGTTGGGTCTTTTGCAAGCACCGCCGCCGCGATACCCTGGAACTGCCCGGCGGCCACCGGGAGCCGGGGGAGACCCCGGAGCAGGCCGCCCGGCGGGAGCTGTGGGAGGAGACCGGCGCCACCGACTTTGCCCTCAAAGAGGTGGGCCCTTACGCCGTGCGCCGGGGGGAGGGGAGGCCCAGCTACGGGGTGCTCTACCGGGCGGAGATCGCCGCCCTCGGCCCCCTGCCGCCCCATGAAATCGAGCGGGTGGAACTGTGTTCCGCCGTCCCCCGGCAGATGACCTACCCCCGCATTCAGCCCGCACTGATGAAGCGGGCGGTGGCGGACGGCCGCGGAGAGGGGTGGTTGCGGTGAAGGGCGAGCCCACACAGACGCTGGTGCAGCGCCTGTGCGCAGGGGACGAAAAGGAAGGGTACGCCGCCCTAAAAGAGCTGTTGGAGCGCTCGCGGACAGGGCGGGAGGTTTCTCTCTATTGGGAGGAGCTGGCCGCCCTGCTGGGCAGTGCCAACAGTTACCGGCGCACCCGCGGGGCCCTTTTGCTGCTGCAAAACGCCCGCTGGGCAGAGGAGGAGCAGCTCGAGCGCTGGACGCCCCGGCTGTTGGCGCTGCTGCAAGAAGAGGAGCGGGCCACCGCCCTGCGCCAGTACCTGCGCGCCTGGGAGGGGGCCGCGCGCGACGTCCCCGCCCTGGCAGGCCCCCTCTGCCGGGTGTTGGAGGGCCTTGATTTTGGCCGCTACGGCGAGAGCATGGCCCCGCTGCTGCAGCGGGACAGGGAGCGGCTGCTGAGCGCTCTGCAGAGGGAAGGGGATGAGAGGGATGGATAGAGCCCTTTTTGCGCGGGCCGAGGCCTATATGGCGGCCTGCACCGACGGCGGGGTGCACGATGAAATGCACGTGCGCCGGGTGCTGGGATACGCCCTCTCCATTGCCGGGGAGATGCCCGAGGCCGACGGGGAGATCATGGCCCTGGCCGCCCTCCTCCACGATGTGGGCCGCCCAGAGGAGAGGGCCGACCCCGCCCTCTGCCATGCCGAGGTGGGCAGCCAAAAGGCGCTGGATTTTCTGCTGGCGGAAGGCTATCCCCCGGCGCGGGCTCGCCGGGTGGCCGACTGCGTCCTCTGCCACCGCTACCGGGCTGACCGTCGGCCCGAGACGGTCGAGGCCAAGATCCTCTTTGATGCTGACAAACTGGACCAGACCGGCGCTCTGGGCGCGGCCCGGGTCATCCGCTTTGGGGGGCAGATCGGGGAGCCCCTCTACCAAGTCGGGGAAAGGGGCCGCCCCCTGCCCGGTGAAGAGGGGGAGGGCCCCTCTCTGCTGCGGGAGTACCGCCGCAAGCTGAAAGGCCTTGCCGGTCAGTTTTACACCCCTGCCGCCCAGGCGCTGGCCCGGGCCCGCCAGCCGGTGATGGACTGCTATTTTGCCGCCCTTGCCGCCGAGGCGGAGGAGGGTTGGGCGGCCGCTCAGCGCGCCCTCGCCCAGTTGCTGGGGGAGGAGTAGCGGCCGAACACACCGCCGAGATGCCGCCTGAAGGGGGGGCTGTTTGACAGGAACGAACGCCGCTTCGCCCTGACCGGTCGGGGGAAGGGCGCGCGGTCTGCCCCTGCGCCCCGCCGGGCCTGCCCTTGCACCCCGCCAAGCTTGCCCCAGCGCCCCGCCAAGCTTGCCCCAGCGCCCCGCTGAGCCTGCCCTTGCGCCCTGCCGGGCCTGCCCTTGCGCCCCGCCAAGCCCGCCAGGCCCATTCGTTCCCTGTTTGACAGCTCGTTTTTCCCCAACAGGTTGACAGACGGCCGAGAGGCCGCGCACCTCTTGCCCGGGTGCGCGGCCTCTTTTATCGCCAAATCCGTCTATTGCAGTTCGTCGGGGATGGGGCAGCCCTGGGCGACGATCTCGTCGCGCTCCCCCTCGGTGAGGTAGCCGTAAGCCACCATGGCGCCCAGCACGGCCCGCCAGCGACCCTCCATCTGCTCGGGGTTGTCGGCAAAGTAGCTGGGGGCCTGGGGCAGGGCGGCCAGAAACGCCGCCTGGGCCACCGTCAGCTCGCTGGGGGTGGTGTGGTAGTAGGCGCTGGCCTCGGCGATGCCGGTGCGCCCGTTGCCGAAATAGCTGGTGTTGCAGTAGAGCTCCAAAATCTCCTCCTTGGAGAGTTCGTGCTCCAACTTGAAGGCGAAGAAGACCTCGGTCACCTTGCGGGAAAGGCTCTGTTCCTGGGAGAGGTAGATGTTTTTGCAGACCTGCTGGGTGATGGTGCTGGCGCCCCCCACGATCCGCCCGTTCCAAAGGCTCTTCCAGAGGACCCGGCCGATGGAGATGATGTCGATCCCCCCGTGGGAGTAAAAGCGGTGGTCCTCGATGGCGACAATGGCCTTTTGAAAGTTTTCCGAGATCTCGTCGATGGGGACATACCCCTCTTCCCGGCGAAGGGCGGCCACCTTTTCGGCCACCGGCTCCGCCTCCACCCGTTGGCGGTAGTCGCCAAAGCAGGCGACGGAGAAGGCGGTCCCGGCGATGATGGCCAGGCCGAGCACAATGATCAGGGCGTTTCGCAGATAGCGCAAAAACCGCTTCATCCGGCATTCCTCCCCTCTGGGGCAGCTCTGTTTGCAGGGCCGCCTGTTTTTGTTGATTTCATTATAGGGCAAAACGGTTGCCTTTTCCATGGCCCTTTATTACAATAAGCTTACAGCTTTGCCACATATCCCGTAAAGTTTGAAAGGTGGTTTTACCGTGGTCACACACATTGTCTTTTGGAATTTGAAAGAGGCCCCAGAGGCCGAGCGGGCCGCCAGCGCCCGCAAGATGAAGGAACTGCTGGAGGGGCTGGTGGGCCGGGTGCCCGGCCTGCTCTCGGCGGGGGTGCACCAGAACTTCACCCCCGGTGGGTACGACCTCTGCCTGGTCTCCCAACTCACCGACCGGGCGGCTCTGGAGGCCTACCAGGTCCACCCGGCTCACCTGGAGGTCAAAAAGTTTGTCCACAGCGTGGTCTGCCAGCGCGCGGCGGTGGACTACGAGGAGTAGCTGCCAGACAGGGGAGAAGGCGGGCGCCCGTTGCGGGGTGCCCGCCTTTTTTGCGCGGTCATTGGGGGAGGACGAACTCCACCGCCCCCGCGGGGCGGATGGAGAGGGATCGGCAGCAGTCGGGCCCCAGCGCCCCCTCCATGGCGCTGCAAAAGGGGGCGGCCAGCTCGTTGGGGAGCAAGACCAGGGCGGTCCCGCCAAAGCCGCCCCCGTGGACCCGGTAGGCCCCCTGCCCGGCCAGCAGCCGGTCGCAGAGGGCAAGGGCCGCCGTCAGGGGCTGGCTGCGGGGCCGAGTGGGGGAATAGAGGTTTTGCAGGTAAAAAGCGGAGGAGCGCCCCGATTGGCGCACCAGCTGCAAAAAGGTGCAAAAATCCCCCTGGGCAAGGGCCTCCGCCTCCTGCGCGGCCCGCCGGTCCTCCCTAAAAAAGTGGGCGGCCCGCAGGACCGGCCGCTCCCCCAGAGCCTGCGTCAGGGCGGCCCAGTTGGCGTAGAGGGCCTCTTCCTCCACCTGACACAGCCGCTCCCAGCCAAACCAGGCGGCCACCTCCCCCATCTCCCGGGGGATGGCGGCGTAGTCCTCGGTCAAGTCGGCGTGGCTGCTGCCGGTCGCCACCAGGCAGAGCTGGTGGCCGCTGTCCTCCCAGCGGCAGGAGAGGGGGGTGACGGCGGGGCGGAGGGGGTCGGCGAAATCCAGCTGGGCGATCCCCCCCACCGCGCTGGCCACCTGGTCCATCATCCCGCAGGGCTTGCCGAAGTAGCCGCTCTCGGCCTGCTGGCCGATCGCCGCCAGTTCCAGCGGGGTGCGCCCGCCCTCAAACAGCCCGTTCAGGGCGGCGGCCACCGCCACTTCAAAGGCGGCAGAGGAGGAGAGCCCGCTGCCCGGCAACACGTCGGAGAGGGCGTAGAGCCGCGCCCCGCCCAGGGAGCAGCCCCCTTTTTGCAGCCCGGCGGCGACCCCCCGCAGCAGAGCGGCGGTGGTCCCCCTCTCCGCCGGGCGGGGGGCGAGGTCGGAAAGCGCCACCCGGCAGGGGGAGAACCCCTCGGACACCAGTTCGATGACCTCCCCCTCGGCGGGGGCGGCGATCACCAGCGTGTCCAGGTCGACGGCGGCGCAGAGCACCCGCCCGCCCTGGTGGTCGGTGTGATTGCCCCCCAGTTCGGTGCGCCCCGGGGCCGAGAAGCGGCGCACCGGCCCCTGCTCCCGCCACTGGGCGGCAAAGCCAGCCAGCCCCCGCGCCAGCCGCCCCCGCTGCCGCGCCGCGTGCCCGGGGGACAGCCGCTCCAACTGTTCATCCAGCGCTCTGCGCTCCAGAGCCTCTTTCCACTGTGCAATGGTGGCCATTGGTCCGCCTCCTCTCGGTGCCGTTTTTTACAGTTTACGGCAGCGCACCCCGTTTGGCAAGTCCCCCTTTCCTTTCGGCCGGTTTCCTGCTATACTAATTGGAAAAACGAGTCGAAAAGGAGCGCATCATGAAAACTTTTATGCGGGAATTCAAGGCCTTTGCCCTGCGCGGCAACGTGGTCGACATGGCGGTGGGCATCCTCATCGGCGGCGCCTTCTCGGGCATTGTCACCGCCCTGACGGCCAACTTTATCAACCCCATTTTGAACGTGGTCACCGGCAGCGCCACCTATGGCCTGGCGGACGTCGCCGGTTTTGCCTCGGCCTTTCTCTCGGCGGTCCTCAACTTCCTCTTGATCGCCCTAGTGCTCTTTTGCATCCTCAAGGCCGTCAACAAGGTCGCCTCGCTGGGGAAGCGGGAGCAGGCGCCCGAAGCGCCCCGGGAAAAGACCTGTCCCTACTGCAGGGAGAAAATTGCCATTGAGGCCACCCGCTGCCCCCACTGCACCTCGGTCTTGGAGGAGCAGCCGCAGGAGGCGGTCTTCTAAAAGAAAAAAGCCCCTGCTCGCCTTTCGAGCAGGGGCTTTTTGCCGCCAAAAGGGCGATCTATACCCGCAGCATCCGATAGCCCACCCCCACGTGGGTCTGAATGTACTGGGGGGCGGAGGGGTCCTTTTCGATCTTCTTGCGCAGGGTGGCCATGAATACCCGCAGCGAGGCCACGTCGTTTTCCCAGGCGCTGCCCCACACCTCCCTCGTGATGTAGGAGTGGGTCAGCACCTTGCCCACGTTTTTGGCCAGCAGGCAGAGCAGCTTGTACTCGATGGGGGTCAGGTGGATCTCCTCGCCCCCCAGGTAGACACAGCCGGCGGCGTAGTCGATTTTGAGCTCGCCGTTTTCAAAGACGGCCCCGTCCTGGCTGCCGCCGCTGCCCCCGTGCAGCCGGCGAAAGGTGACCCGCAGCCGGGCCAGCAGCTCCTCCACCGAAAAGGGCTTGGTCAGGTAGTCGTCCGCCCCGGCGTCCAGCGCCTCGATCTTATCGGTGTCCTCGCTGCGGGCGCTGATGACGATGATGGGGGTGTTCGACCAGCTGCGGATTTTTTGGATCACCTGAACGCCGTCGGTGTCCGGCAGCCCCAGGTCCAGAAGGATCACGTCGGGGTTGTGGGAGGCGGCCTCCAGGATGGCGGCTTCCCCGGTGGGGGCGGCGTGGTGTTTGTAGTCGTGGGCCTCCAGCGTGGTGGAGATCAGGTTGCGGACGGCGGGGTCGTCCTCCACCACCAAAATCAGCGGTTTATTGTTCATGCAGCGTTACCTCCTCGATGGGCAGTGTAAAGGAAAATACGGTTCCGTGGGGGGTGTTGTCGGCCACGGCGATCTCGCCGCCGTGGGCGGTGACGATGGACTTGCAGAGGGCCAGCCCCAACCCCATGCTCCGGCGGCTGTCGGCCACCCCCGAGTTGACGGTGTAGAACATGTCGAAGATGCGCGCTTTGGCGCTGTCGGGGATGCCGTCGCCGTCGTCGGCCACCGAAATGACCGCCCACCGCCCTTTGCGGGCGGCCGAGACGGCGATGGTCGAGCCGACCGGGGTGTACTTGATGGCGTTGTCCACCAGGTTGATGAGGACCTGTACAATGAGGCGGGCATCCATCTTTGCCAGCAGGAACTCGTCGGGGAAGTGGGTCTGGATGTGGTGTTCGGCGCTCTTGCGGCTCACGTGGCGCAGCGCTTCGCCCACCACCTCCTCCACCAGTTCGGCCGTCGGGTTCAGGCGCATGGTGCCGTCCTCGATCTTGGTCACCGAGAGCAGGTTTTCCACCAGGTTGATCAGCCAGAGGGAGTCCTCGTAGATGTCGCTGTAGAGCTGCCGGCGCTGGCCCTCGTCCAGGTTTTTCTCGCTCTCCAGCAGCACGCCGGCGCTGCCGGAGATGGAGGTGAGGGGGGTGCGCAGGTCGTGGGAGATGGAGCGCAGTAGGTTGGCCCGTAGCTGTTCGTTTTTGGCCAGCACGGCCGCCGCCTCCCGCTCCCGCATGGCATTCTCGCTCTCCAGCGCCAGGGCGCACTCCCCCAGGATGGAGAGCATGATGCTGTTTTCATAGGCGTCTAGGGGCTCGCCGTCCAGGGCGATGCCCGCCACCCCGTAGATCACCTCGTTGACCCGCACCGCCAGGTAGAGGCATTTGGCGCTGCCCAGGGTGCCGGTGCTGGCCCCGGCGCGCTTGTTGTTTTGAAAGACCCAGGCGGCCACCGCCCGCTCGTTTTCGGCGGTGAGTTCGGCCCGGGGCGCCCCGCCCTGGGCGGGGAAGGAGAGGGGGTCGCCCACCCTGCCGTCCCGGGCGGGGTAGAAGACCACGTCCCGCCGCAACAGTTTTACCAGCTGCCCGGCCACCGTGCCGATGATCGCCTCCCGGCTGTCGCAGCGCTGCAGCAGTTGGTTTGTCTCCAGCAGGGTCTTGGTGCGATAGGCGGTCTCCACCGAGCGGCGGGCCTGCTGTTTGAGCCGCCCGGCCAGGGTGCTGGTGAGAAAGGCGGCGATGAACATGATGGCGAAGGTGGCGGGGTAGCCCCTGTCGTAGGCCGCCAGGGTGTAGCGCGGCACGGTGAAAAAGTAGTTGAAGGTGAGCACGCTCACCGCCGACGAGACCAGGCTGTACACCCGCTTTTTGGTGATGACCGCCGTCAGCAGCACCCCGAGGATGTAGACGGTGATGATGTTGGCCTCGGTAAAGCCCAGCCGCTCGAAGAGAAAGCCCACCGCCGTGGCCCCGGCCAGCAGGGCTGCGCTCTTGAGCAGGTCGGGCCCCACCTTGCCGGTGCGGCGCTGGCGCACCCGTTTGGCCCGGTAGTACCCGGCGATGTCGTCGGGGATGATGTGGATGTCCAGGTTGGGGGCGGCGGCGATCAGCCGGTCGGTGAGGCTGGGCCCCCGCCAGGGGTACTTGCGGCGGGTGCTGCTGCGGCCGATAACGATCTTTGACACCCCCGACACCCGGGCGAACTCGGCAATCTGAAAGGGGACGTCCTCGCCGTATACGGTCTCCACCGAGGCCCCCAATTGCCCCGCCAGGTGGATGTTCTCCCGCAGCTGGGCCCGGTCCTGCACACTGAGACTGGGGAAGTCGGGCGTCTCGACGAAGAGGGCGGTCAAGCTGCCCTTGAAGGCCCCCGCCATCCGGGCGGCGGTGCGGATGCACTTGGCGTTGGAGGGGGAGGAGGAGAGGCAGACGAGGATGTGCTCGTCGGTGCAGTAGCCGCCCTCCTCGGCCAGCCGCACCCGCTCGGCCAGCCGGTTGATGCGGTCGGCGCAGCGGCGCAGGGCGATCTCCCGCAGGGCCGTCAGGTTTTTCTCGTCAAAAAAGTTGACCAGCGCCCGCTGGGCCTGCTCCTCCCGGTAGATCTTTCCCGCCTGCAGCCGCTCCATCAGCTCCTGCGGCTCGATGTCCACCAGCTCCACCTGGTCGGCGCCGTCGAACACCCGGTCGGGGATGCGCTCTCGCACCGTCACCCCGGTGATGGCCGCCACCGTGTCGTAGAGGCTCTCGATGTGCTGCACATTGACGGTGGTGTAGACGTCGATGCCCGCCCCCAGCAGTTCGTCCACGTCCTGATAGCGCTTTTGGTGGCGGCAGCAGTCGGCGTTGGTGTGGGCCAGTTCGTCCACCAGCATCAACTGGGGGCGGCGGGCGATGGCCGCGTCCAAATCGAATTCCCGCAGGGCGATGCCCCGGTGCTCCACCGTCAGGGGGGGCAGTTGTTCCAGCCCCTTTAAAAGGGCGGTGGTGGCGGGGCGGGCGTGGGGCTCCACATATCCGGCCACCACGTCGACCCCCCGCCGCCGGGCCGCCTGTGCGGCTTTGAGCATGGCGTAGGTCTTGCCCACTCCGGCGGCGTAGCCGAAAAAGATTTTCAGCCGCCCCCGCTGTTTGGCCCGCTCCTCCCGCCGGATTTGGCGGAGAAAATCCTCCGGGTCCCTCCTCGTCTCCTCCAAGCGACAACCCTCCTTTTTTCCTTACGCTATTTTAACACGAAATCCCCTAAGCGCAGCATAAGGACTGCGTTTAGGGGATTAAAATTTCATTAAGATGGCCCGCCCTCTCGGCGGGGGGAAGGTATGCCTGCTTTTCCTAAAGCGCTGGTCTGCCGCCCTGTGCGGGGACGACCGGACGCGGGCGGCGGCGCGGCCCTTTCCCGACTTTGCTCCGCACCGCTCGGGGCGAACGCCCTCAACCGGGAAGGGGGGATGTTGGCAGCCAACGGGTCCGCCCATCCCCCCGCGTGAAGCGCGCCGCTTTGGAAAAGCGGCCCATGCTCTGGTTTGCGGCCTGCCGTCTGCACCCCCGCGCAGGGGGGAGCTGCCGGTCCTCCGCTCTCCGCCCTGCGGGTTTTGGGCCCGCCCTCTCGGCAGCAGGGATCAGAGGATGCCGTCCAGGCGCAGATTGACCTCTAGCACATTGACCCGCTCCTCGCCGAAGAGGCCCAAAAACCGGCCGTCGGTGCAATCTTTGATGATGTCGCGCACCTCGTCCTCGCTCCTGCCGGTGGCGCGGGCCAACCGGGGCACCTGGTACTCGGCTGCGGCGGGGGAGATATGGGGGTCAAGGCCGCTGCCCGAACAGGTCACTAGATCTACCGGGATGGGGGCGTCGCCCCGCTCGGGGTCGGCCGCCCGCAGTTTTTCCACCCGCTGGGCCACCAGCTGCTCGTACTCCTCGCTGGCGGGGCTCAGGTTGGAGGGGACGGCGTAGAGCAGCGCCTTCCCGTCCTCGTCGCGGTAGGTGCTCACGTCCAGCTTCATGATGCGGCCCCACATGTGGCCCTCGTCGGTGTACTGCTGCCCCAGCAGCTCGCTGCCGTAGCGCTTGCCGTCCACCTCGATGATGCTGCCGTTTGCCTGGTGGGGAAAGAAAATTTGGGCGATGCCGGTGACGGCCAGGGTGTAGAGCACCCCGCAGACCACCGTGAACACCAGCAGGAGCATGGCTGCCCGGGGCAGGATGGACTTGATTTTTTTCACAGAAATTCCCTCCGTTTGCAGTGATTTGAAAGGGCCCGGCCGTCTATGCCAGCCCCAAGAGGACCAGCAGCAGGTCGATGAGTTTGATGAAGACAAAGGGGGCGACGATGCCGCCGAGGCCGTAGATGAGCAGGTTTTGGGAGAGCAGCTTGCCGGCCGATACCTCCCGGTACTTGACCCCCTTCAGGGCCAGGGGGATCAGGGCGATGATGATGAGGGCGTTGTAGATGATGGCCGAGAGGATCGCGCTCTGGGGCGAGTGCAGCCCCATGATGTTCAGCGCCGCCAGCCCCGGGTAGAGCCCGGTGAAAAGCGCCGGGATGATGGCGAAGTACTTGGCCACGTCGTTGGCGATGGAGAAGGTGGTCAGGCTGCCCCGGGTCATCAACAGCTGTTTGCCGATGCGCACGATGTCGATGAGCTTGGTGGGGGAGGAGTCCAGATCCACCATGTTGCCGGCCTCTTTGGCCGCCTGGGTGCCACTGTTCATGGCCACGGCCACATCGGCCTGGGCCAGGGCGGGGGCGTCGTTGGTGCCGTCGCCGGTCATGGCCACCAGGTGGCCGCCGGCCTGAAAGTCGCGGATCATCTTCAGTTTCCCCTCGGGGGTGGCCTCGGCCAAAAAGTCGTCCACCCCGGCTTGGGCGGCGATGGCCGCCGCCGTGAGGGGGTTGTCGCCGGTGATCATGATGGTCTTGATCCCCATCTTGCGCAGGTCGGCAAACCGCTCTTTGACCCCTTTTTTGATGATGTCTTTGAGGTGGATGACCCCGAGGACCCGGTGGTCTTTGGCCACCACCAGGGGGGTGCCCCCCTGCTCGGAAATCTGGCGCACCACCTGTTCGCAGGCCTCGCTGTACCGGCCGCCGCCGGCGAGGACATAGGCCTTGACCGCCTCGGCAGCGCCCTTGCAGATCTCGCTGCCGCCGAAGTCGACGCCGCTCATTCGGGTCTTGGCGGTGAAGGGGACAAAGGTCATCCCCTTGTCAGAGAGACTGCGCCCCCGCAGGCCAAAGCGCTCTTTGGCGAGCACCACCACGCTGCGCCCCTCGGGGGTCTCATCGGCCAGGGAGGACAGCTGCGCCGCGTCGGCCAGCTCCTCTGGGGCGGTGCCGTCCACCGGGATGAAGGCGTGCGCCTGCCGGTTGCCCAGAGTGATGGTGCCGGTTTTGTCCAGCATCAGGATGTCCACGTCCCCGGCGGCCTCGATGGCCCGGCCGCTCATGGCCAGGACGTTTGCCTGGTTGAGCCGGCTCATCCCGGCAATGCCGATGGCCGAGAGGAGCGCGCCGATAGTGGTGGGCGCCAGGCAGACCAGCAGGGCCACCAGGGTGGTGACCGAGGTGGGGTTTTCGATCCCCGCCTGGTTGGCCGAGAAGAGGGAGTAGGTGTAAAGGGAGAGGGTCACCAGGATGAAGATGATGGAGAGGGCCACTAGAAAGATTTGCAGGGCGATCTCATTGGGGGTCTTTTTCCGGGCCGCCCCTTCCACCATGGCGATCATCTTGTCCAGAAAGCTCTGGCCGGGGTCGCTGGTGACCTGCACCACCATCCAGTCCGAGAGGACGGTGGTGCCCCCGGTGACGGCGCTCCGGTCGCCGCCCGCCTCGCGGATGACCGGGGCCGACTCGCCGGTGATGGCGCTCTCGTCCACCGAGGCGGCCCCCTCGATGACCTCGCCGTCGGCGGGGATGGTCTCGCCCGCCCGCACCAGCACGATGTCCCCCTTCCTCAGCTGGGACGAGGGGCACTCGCACCCCTCGTCCTTGCGCTCGGCAGAGGGGATCTTGCGGGCGCTCACCTCTCTCTTCGAGGCGCGCAGGGCGTCGGCCTGGGCCTTGCCCCGGCCCTCGGCAATGGCCTCGGCAAAGTTTGCAAACAAGACGGTGAACCAGAGGATGACGGCGATGGCCAGGGTGTAGCCCGACGGGGCGTCGCCGATGCCGAAGAGGGAGAACCCCCAGAGGGCGGTGGTCAGGATGGCGGAGATGTAAACCAGCAGCATGACGGGGTTTTGGGCCTGCGTCCGGGGCGCCAGCTTCACAAATGAGTCCTTGACCGCCCGCAGGACCATCGCCCGATCCATGAGGGCGCTCTTTTTTGTTTTTGTCACAGGAAAGGCCTCCTTTACGCGATGCTGCCGAAGAACTCGGCAATGGGCCCCAGGGCCAGGGCGGGGAAGAAGCTCAGGGCGCCCACCAGCAGCACCACGAAGATGAGCAAAAAGACAAACATCCCGTTGGTGGTGGAGAGGGTGCCCGCCGTCACCGCCAGCCTCTTCTTCTTGGCGAGGCTGCCGGCGATGGCTAGGGTGCCGACGACCGGCACGAACCGGACAAAGAGCATGACCAGCCCCAGGGAGAGGTTCAAAAAGACGGTGTTGGCGTTGAGCCCCGCAAAGGCGGAGCCGTTGTTCCCCCCTGCGGAGGAGAAGGCGTACAGCACCTCGGAAAAGCCGTGTGCCCCGGTGTTGCCAAGGCTCTCCACCACCTGGGGGAGGGCGGCGGCGATGCCGCTGCCGACCAGGATGGCCACCGGGGTGGCCAGACAGACCACCACCGCCCACTTCATCTCATAGGGCTCGATCTTCTTGCCCAGAAATTCGGGGGTGCGCCCCACCATCAGCCCGGCGATAAAGACGGCGAGGATGGCAAAGGCCAGCATTCCGTAAAGGCCGCAGCCGGTGCCGCCGAAGACGACCTCGCCCAGCTGCATCAGGAGCATGGGGATCATCCCCCCAGGGGGGTGAAGCTGTCGTGCATGGCGTTGACCGAGCCGTTGGAGGCGGCGGTGGTAAAGACCGCCCAGGTGGAGGAGGTGGCGATGCCGAAGCGGGTCTCCTTGCCCTCCATGTTGCCGCCGGCCTGCTGTACGGCCGACAGGTCTACCGCCCCGCTCTGGGCCAGCTGGGGGGTGGCCATCTGCTCGTTGACGGCCACCACCGCCAGGGCGGTGACCAGGCAGAGGAACATGGCCAGGAAGATGGCGATGCCCTGCTTTTTGTTCTTCACACACCGGCCGAAGGTGAAGCAGAGGGCCGCCGGGATCAACAGCAGCGAGATCATCTCCAGCAGGTTGGTAAAGGGGCTGGGGTTTTCCAGCGGGTGGGCCGAGTTGACCCCCATAAAACCGCCGCCGTTGGTGCCCGACTGTTTGATGGCCACCTGGCTGGCAGCTGGACCCATGGGCACAAACTGTTCGGTCACGATCTGGGCCCCCTCGACTGTCCGGCCGCCAAGGGTCACGGTGCCGGTTTCCAGGTCGATGTCGGCCCCCTCCAAGATCTCCCCCTCAGCGCTCACCGCCACCGGTTCCAGCAGGGAGACGGTCTGGGCGGGCTTCCAGCTCTGGATCACCCCGCCGGCCACCAGGCAGACGGCCAACACCAGGTTCAGGGGCAGCAGGATGTGGACGGTGATGCGGGTCATGTCCACCCAGAAGCTGCCCAACCCCTCTCTCTTCACCTGGATCAGCCCGCGGATGAGGGCGAACAGGACGGCGATGCCCACCGCGGCCGAGAGGAAGTTTTGCACCGTCAACCCCAGGGCCTGGGTCAGGTAGCTCAGGGTGCTCTCGCCGGTGTAGGACTGCCAGTTGGTGTTGGTCACGAAACTGACGGCGGTGTTAAAGGACAGGTGCCAGCCCACCCCCGGCAGGTTTTGGGGGTTTCCGGGCAGCACGCCCTGCAGCAGTTGCAGCAGAAAGAGGACGGCCAGGCTGATCCCGGAAAAGAGGAGTACGCTGGCTGCGTACCGCTTCCACCCCATCTGCTCGCCGGGGTCGACCCGCATCACCCTATAAACCGCCCGCTCACAGGGGGTCAGGAGGCGGGATAAAAAGGTCTTTTCCCCCTTCATCACCTTGGCGATGTAGCTGCCCAGGGGGATGGCCAGGGCGACGAGCACCGCCAGGTAGAGGATGTATTGCAAAATGGTTCCCATCACTGTTTGTCACCTCTCATCAAAATTGCGACGTAGTAAATCAAAAGGATGACCGCGATCCCTCCGATCGCGGCAACAAGTATTTCCATTTTTCGATTCCCTCCTCTCCTTGTCAAAGTTTAGCGCGGAGTCCCTAAAAAGAGTGTTAGGGGCTCCGCGCGGGAAATTAAGAAAGGATTAAGACGGCTGCAGTTCCTGTCACAGACAGCCGAACAGCCAGGCGATGGGGAAGGCGATCACCGCCGCCAGCAGAAAGACCGCCGCCAACAGCCCCAAGGGCATGGCCAGCCAGAGCAGCCCGTAGCTCAAATAGGGGTGCTGTGCCATCCAGCGGCCCAGCCGCCGGTCCAGAGAAGACTGTCTGCAAAGGGAAATTACACGGCTCATCACGATTTCCTCCTCCTTCTGCTTCCATCATAGAGGGACGGGCGTAAAAAGGGGGCAAGCAAACGGGGCGCGAAGATGAAATTTTCGTTAAGAGGGGCGCACTCCCATGCCACCGGCCCCCCTCCACAGGGCAGAGGAGGGGGAGGCCGACTTGTCCCCGGGGGCAGGATTCGCCAAATCCCGCTCCCCGCTCGGGCTATCATCAGAGGCAGGGGGGAATCGCCGTGACCGTTTATCTGGACGTCCTGGTGGCCATCAACGTCTTTATCAACTACCTGCTCTTGCTGGGCACCGCCTGCCTGGGGGGGATCCCCGCCGGGCGGCTGCGGATCTTGGCGGCCAGCGCCCTTTCGGGGGCCCTCTCCGCCTGCATTCTGCTGCCGGGGTTTGACAACCTCTTTTTCAAGATCGCCCTCTGCGTCCTGACGGTGGCGGTGGCCTTTCCCAACCGATCCCTGGCCGGTTTTGGGAAGAACGCCCTTCTGTTTTTGCTGGTGAACTTTGTCTTTGCCGGGGCCATCATGGGGTTGGAGCTGGCCTTTTCCCCCAAGCGGATGGCCTATTTTAACGGGGTCTTGTACCTGGACCTGCCCATCGGCACCTTCGTCCTCTTCGCGGGCCTCTCCTACCTGCTGGTGGAGGGGGTCAGCTGGCTCTCGGGGCGGTTTTCCAAAGCCCAGTACCGGGTGCGGGTCCAAAAGGGGGGGAGAGAGACGGTCTGCACCGGTTTTGTGGACACCGGCAACACCCTTGCCGACCCCTATACCGGGGACCCGGTGGTCCTGCTCTCCCTCTCGGCGGCAGCCCCCCTTCTCACCGCCCACCAGCAGCTGTTCGTGCTCAGCTCGCAGACCAAAGACCCCGCCGGCCTCCGCCTCATCCCCTACGGCACCGCCAGCGGCAAGGCGCTGCTCCCGGCCTTTACCCCTGACCGGATCTTGGTGGAGGACGCCCGCGGCCGGGTGCTCTGCAACACCGGCCGGGTCTGTGTGGGGGTGGTGGCCGAGCGCTTCGGCAAGGGGGAAAACGACTGTATCCTGCAAGGAGAGATCATAGGGAGGACCGACAATGGATTGGCTGCGAAGACTGTGGAAAAAATGGTTCGGCGGTAGACACGTCTACTACATCAACGGGCCGGAGGTACTGCCCCCGCCCCTGGAAAAGAGCCGCGAGGCGGAGGTATTTGACCAGCTGGAGCGGGGGGAGGAGAGCGCCAAGGAGACCCTCATCGTCCACAACCTGCGGCTGGTGGTCTACATCGCCAAGAAGTTCGAGTCCACCGGGGTGGGGGTGGAGGACCTGATCTCCATCGGCACCATCGGCCTCATCAAGGCGGTGAACACCTTTCAGCCCCAAAAGAAGATCAAGCTGGCCACCTACGCCTCCCGCTGTATCGAAAACGAGATCCTCATGTACCTGCGCAAGGCCTCCAACAAGCACCAGGACCTGAGCATCGACGAGCCGCTGAATGTGGATTGGGACGGCAACGAGCTGCTCCTCTCCGACATCCTCGGCACCGAACCCGACAGCGTGGGCAAGGGCATCGAAAAGGACGCCGAGCGCACCCTCTTGCAGCAGGCAGTGGCCCGCCTGGCCCCCCGGGAGCGGATCATCATGGAGATGCGCTTTGGCCTGGGGGGACAGAAGGAGCACACCCAAAAGGAGGTGGCCGAGCTCATCGGCATCTCCCAGTCCTACATCTCCCGGCTGGAAAAGCGGATCATCAAGCGGCTGCGCAAGGATCTGGAGGCCGCCATCTGACCCGCCTGCACATACATAAAACAGCACCCCAACAGAAAGCGCGGGGGCGCACCCAATTCG
>NZ_WWVY01000009.1:195347-250762 GCF_009876955.1 Bittarella massiliensis (ex Durand et al. 2017)
GGGGGGGCCCCCCCGCGCTTCCTCTTTTCTCTCCCCCGCTATCAGGGGTAGGCATCCAGCAGCCCCTCCAGCGCCCGGCAGAAGTCTTCATCCTGCTGGGCAGTGCGCTTTTTGGGGCCCTTGGTGCGGCCGCCCGCCCGGCGGACCTTTCTCCCCAGATGGCGGCTCATCAGCAGCCCGTCCAGGTTTTCGTCGGTGTAGACCAGCCCGTTTTGGTTGAGCGCCCGCGCCCGTTTGGCCAGGGCCATGGCGGCCACCCCGTAGTCCTGGGTGACGGCGATGTCCCCCGGCTCCAGGTCGCCCACCAGAGCGTAGTCGGCGGCGTCGGCCCCCTGGGAGACCACCTTCACCTCGCACCCCTCGCCCGGCGCAAACTGGTGGGCGGTGTCGCAGTAGAGGGTGACGGCCACCCCCCGCTCCCGGCAGAGGGCAAGGGCCAGCCGGGTCACCGGACAGGCGTCTGCATCGATGCGCACGCGCATGGAAATCCACTCCTTTTCGTATATGTTGAAGAGAGACAATGGGGACCGGCGGCGGGGGAGAGACGGGTCTTTTCCGCATAACCGGTCGAAGCAGGGAAAGGATAGGGTTGACAAATGGGCAAAACTATACTAAACTGGTATAAAAAGAAGAAAACCAAGGAGGTCAAACGAACCATGACGCTGGAACACCTGAATGAAAGCAATTTTGAAACCGCCGTCAAGGGCAGCGGCAAGCCGGTGCTGGTGGACTTTTTCGCCACCTGGTGCGGCCCCTGCAAGATGCTGGGCCCGGTGCTCGAAGAGCTGGCCGGCGAGATGGAGGGCCAGGCCGACTTTTACAAGCTGGACATCGACGAGGCGCCCGACATCGCCAACCGCTTTGGGGTGATGAGTGTCCCCACCCTGATCCTCTTTCAGGACGGGCAGGAGATCAAGCGCACCCTGGGCTTTCAGCCCAAGAGCAAGCTCAAGACCCTGTTTGACTAGTCTGTCCCGGTGAGCAAAAAAGGAACGGAGAGATCCGTTCCTTTTTTTGTGGCCGTAGAGGGGGTGCGGTCACTCCGCCATCCCCAGGCCGACCTGGTCGGCCACTTCCTTCATCCCCTCCAGGGCCTCGGCCATCACCCAGTCCAGTTCTTTTCCCAGCAGCTCACAGCCGCCGCGGATCACATCCCGGTTGCAGCCGGCGGCAAATTTTTTGTCCTTGAACTTCTTTTTCAGGCTCTTGAGCTCCATGTCCATCACGCTCTTGCTGGGGCGCACCAGGGCCGCGGCGTTGATGATGCCGGTGAGCTCGTCCACCGTGTAGAGGGTCTTCTCCATCTCGCTCTCGGGCGCGACGTCGCAGCAGAGGCCGTACCCGTGGGAGCAGACCGAGTGGATGACGCTGTCGTCCACCCCTTCGGCCTGCAGCAGTTCCACCGCCTTCTTGCAGTGTTCCTCGGGGTACTGGTCGTAGTCCACGTCGTGCAGCAGCCCCACGACCCCCCATAGCCCCTCGTCCGCCCCCGCGAGGCGGGCGAAGTGGCGCATGGTCCCCTCCACGCAGAGGGCGTGTTTGACCAAATCGGGGGAGTGGGTGTACTTGGTGAGGATGTCGTATGCCTGTTGGCGGTTTGGGATCATGGAAATCGCTCCTTCTCTCTATCGTCTCTGTCTTTATTTGCCGTCTCAAATGATCAGTAGCCCAGCCGCCCCGGCAGGAAGAAGAGGTGGATGCGCTGGGGGTCCCGCTGGTAGGACTGCACCGAGAAGTCGCAGCAGATGCGCCCCTCGCTGCGGCAGCGCCGCTCGCCGCAGTGGCCGGTGGCCGCACAGGGGGTGGCCAGTCCCAGGCGAACGCAGTTTTTCGGCGCGGCCACCGCCTTGACCCGCTCCACCGCCGCCTTCAGGTCGGGGACGATTTTGTTCTCCCCGGCGATGACGAGCACCTTTTTCGGCCCAAAAGCCATGGCCGCCACCCGGTTGCCGTTGCCGTCCACGTTGAAGAGCTCGCCCTGTTCGGTGACGGCGTTGGTCGAGGTGATATACCAGTCGGCAAAGAAGGCGCGGCGCATCATCTCCCCGGCCTCATCGGGGGTGATGCCGGGGCGGGTCCGGTCGAGAAAGCGGTAGTCCCCGCAGGCCAGCAGCCCGGCCACCCCCGTCTCGGCGGCGGTCATGGTGCCGCCCATGGCCACCGTGTCGCCGGGCCGCAGGTAGTCCCGGCGCAGAAGGGCCACCAGGTCCTCCGGGCCCTCCACGAATTGGGCTTGGATGTTGTTTTTTTGCAGTGCGGCGATGGTCCTCGCCAGCTGTTCGGTCATGGCGGCCCCTCCTTTTTGGGCGGGAGCGGCAGGCGCAAAATCGCGGCCGCTCTTTGCCCCCTGATCCTCTGCTTTCCAGTATAAACACCCCCCTTTTTTTGTAAAGCGGTTTCCCCCCTCCCCCCGCTGTCTTTTTTGCAGGAGATGTGGTATGATAGACCTGTTTTGAAAATCTCTCGACGACACAACAGGTGACACCATGGAAATCAAGTGCAACGACCTCTCCCTCTCCTTCGGCCAGTTCCCGATCTTGCAGGGGGTCAACTTTACCCTGACCGACACCTCCCGGGTGGGGATCATCGGCCAGAACGGGGCGGGCAAGTCCACCCTGCTCAAACTCATCACCGGGGAGCTGACCCCCGACGCGGGCGATCTGTTCATCACCCGGGGCACCAGCATCGGCTTTCTCAAACAAAACAGCGGCCTCTCGGCTGAGCGTACCATCTTCGAGGAGATGCGCTCGGTCTTTTCCCGGCTGCTTTTCTGCCAGGAGCAGATGGCGAAGCTCCAGCGGCAGATGGCCGCGGCCGACCCCGCCGGTGCCGACTACGCCCGGATGGCCGCCGACTACGCCGCCCTGAACACCGAATTCGAGGCGGGCGACGGCTACACCATCGACTACCGCATCCGCACCGTCCTCTTCGGCATGGGCTTTGGGGAGGAGGACTTCCCCAAGGAGATCTACAAGATGTCCGGCGGGGAGAAGACCCGCCTGGCCCTGGCCAAGCTGCTCCTCCTGGGTCCCCAGGTGCTGCTGCTGGACGAACCCACCAACCACCTGGACTTCACGACCCTCCTCTGGCTGGAAAACTACCTCAAGGGCTACAAGGGCTGCGTGGTGGTGGTCTCCCACGACCGCTACTTCCTCGACACCACCGTCACCGAGATCCTCGAGGTCTCCCGCCACCGGGTCAAGAGCTACAAGGGCAACTACAGCCGCTACAAGCAGCTCAAGGAGGAGGAGCTCTACGCCGGCTCCCGCGCCTACGAAAAGCAGCAGAAGGTCATTGAAAAGTACGAGGATTACATCCAGAAAAACCTGGTGCGGGCCTCCACCTCCAAGATGGCCAAATCCCGCCGCAAGGCGCTGGAGAAGATGGAGGTCCTCGAAAAGCCCACCGAGGAGAAGGAGGTGGTCCGCTTCACCTTCCCCTTTGACCGGCCCCCCTTTGAAAATGTCTTTTCGGTCAAGGGGGTGGATGTCTGCGTCGAGGGCAAGGCCCTCATCCACGATGTCTCCTTCACCGTCAAGCGGGGGGAAAAGGCCTGCATCGTGGGGGAGAACGGGGCGGGCAAATCCACCTTTTTAAAGCAGGTGCTGGGAATGCTGCCCACCCTTCGGGGCAGGATACAGACAGGCGGCTTTGTGAAGATCGGCTACTTCGAGCAGGAGCAAAACCCCTTTCACCCCGGCGAGACGGTGCTGGACGCCCTGCACAACAAATACCCCGGCATGACCGAGTTGGAGCTGCGCTCCCACCTGGCGGCCTTTGCCTTTACCGGGGAGGAGATCGAAAAGCGGGTGGGCGAACTCTCCGGCGGGGAGCTGGCCAAGCTGAAATTTGCCAACCTGAGCCTGCAGCGGCCCAACGTCCTGGTGCTGGACGAACCCTCCAACCACCTGGACCTCTTTGCCAAGGAGGAGCTGCAAAAGGCCCTCAAGGCGTATGAGGGGACCATCCTCATGGTCTCCCACGACCGCTATCTCCTCAACGACACCGCCGACTACATCATCGAGATGTCCCGCAGCGGGGTGGAGATCACCCCGGGCAATTTCGAGGCGTACCGCGCCAAGTTGGAGGCTAGGGAGGCCGCCGGCCAGGCCCAGGAGCAGGAGAAAAAACCCACCCCCAAGCAGGAGGCGGGGAACTATCGCTCCAAGGAGGAGCGGCGCCGGGCCGCCCAGCGGCGGGAGGCCCTCTCCCGGGTGGAGCGGGCCATCGAGGACTGCGAGGCGGAGATGGCCGCCCAGCAGGCGGCCCTGGCCGAACCCGACGTGCAGAGCGACTACCAGCGGCTGGCGGACATCACCGCCGCCCTGGAGGCGCTCCAGTCCAAATTGGATGGGTTGATGGAAGAATGGGAAACGCTGGAAAGCGCGCAGTAAAGGGCCGGGTCCGCACCGCGGCCCTGCTGCTGGGGGCGGTCGCCTCCTGCATTGTGGCCATGGAGGCCACCTATTACGCCACCCGGGCGGTGGCGGGCCGGGTCGAGCGCTCGGCCCTGGGCAACCTGGTGAGCACCGCCCGCCTCTTTTTGAAGAGCGAGGTGGACCCCCGCCCCTACATTCAGGTGCTCTTTGGCAGGGGGGACACCCTGCAGCTCTTTTTTGACTACACCGACGCCCTGGGGGACTCGGCCCTGCGCGCCGAGATGCAGCCCCAGGCGGTGGCGGTGGGCTTTCTCGACATCCTCAAGGCCATCCCGGTGGAGCAGAAGATCGAGCGCATCCGCTGTGCCGACGGGGCCATCACCTTCTTTTTGCCGGAGGCCGACATGGAGGAGGGGCGCGCCTACGCCGAGACCCTGGCTGGCAGCAAGGCCTTTCTCCGGGTCAGGGTGACCCCCGGCACCGGCGGGGTCTACCTGGCCTGTGAGCTGCCCTCCCTGGCAGAGGTGCCCGCCCTCGCGGGGAACTGAAAAGACATCTGCAAGCGCGCCCTCTGCGGAGAAGCAGGGGGCGCGCTTTTTGGCGTGGAGGGCCCGGAGAGGGGGTGCTGGCGGAGAGGGGAGGGGCGTGCTATACTGGGGTTGGCCGAGGTGGGGCGAGCGAAAAAGACCGGCAAAATACACCGCTGTATCCCGAAAAAAGGAGCTTTTGCGGGGCGGGTGGGAACAGCGTCCACCGGAGAATGGCCCCTCGCACCGGCCACCTGTGAAAAAAGGAGAAATCAAATGATGGATACAACCAATCAAACCGCCCTGCGCATGGGCTACGCCCAGGCCGACATCACCCCGGCAGGGCCGGTCGTCACCATCGGCTTTGGGCGGGAGGACCAGCTCTCCCGCGGGGTGCGAAAGCCCCTCTCGGCCCAGGTCACCGTCTGGCAGTTGGGGGAGGAGCGCTGCTGTCTGGCCGCCATCGACCACATCGGCCTCGGGCTGGAACACGCCCGGGCGCTGCGCGACGGGCTGGGGGAGGTGCTGGGCATTTCTCGGGAAAAGGTGATGCTCTGCTTTTCCCACACCCACGCCGCGCCCAACGACAGCGAGGAACCCGCCTATCTGCGCCTTCTCTGTGAGCGGGTGCTGGCAGCCGCCGCCGAGGCGGCCGGGAAGATGGCCCCCGTCTGTGCGGGGTGGGGCAACGGGCACACCGCCATCGGCGTCAACCGCCGCGCGGACAGCACCCAACTGGACGACCGGCTGGGCATTTTAAAGGTGACGGACCCCGCCACCGGCGAGCTCCGGCTGCTGCTGTTGCGGCTGACCGCCCACGCCAACGTCCTCAAGGGGGACAACTGGCTCATCAGCCCCGATTACTTCGGCGCGGTGAGGGAGCTGCTGGGCCGCCAGTACCGCTGCCCGGTGGTGGTCACCCAGGGGGCGTCGGGCAACGTGGCCCCCCGCTATTTCTGCTCGGAGGAGACCCCGCCCGACGCCGTGGGAGAGGCCTTCCGTCGCTCCGCTACCGCCCTGGAGGACATGGCCCAGACCGTCCTCCGGGACGCCCGGCCGGTCATCGACCGCATCCGCCCGCAGGGGGTGGAGCGGCTGGCCGCGTTTGTCCGCACCGTCGAGCTGACCGCCCAGGTCCCCAGCTACGAGCGGGCGCTGGAAATCGCTGACGAGGCGCGGCGCTTTTGCAACATGGACGGCACGGCCTGGCTGGCCGAGGTGCGCCGCCTTCTCGACGCCGGTGTCCGCCGGCAGGTGGAGGAGGTGGAGGTGCAGTATTTTCTGCTGGGAGAGGGCTGTCTCTGCGGGGTGCCCAACGAGGTGATGTGCGAGTTCGCCCTGCGCGCCGCCGCCCAGGTGGGGAGCGAATATCTCTACTTCGGCGGGTACACCAACGGCTGCGGGGGCTACTTCCCAACAGAGGAGGAGTTTGATCTGGGCGGCTACGAGGTCTACTGGTCGCTGCTCCTTTACTTTCCCTACTTCGGGCGGGTGTTCCCCCTGCGGCGGGAATCGGCGGGCCGGCTCATCGACTTTGTGGCCGCCAACAGCCCCCTGTAAAGAGCAAGGCCCTTCACACGCCGCCTCGCCCCTCTGCGGGCGGCGGGGTCGGCGCCGGATCGGCACAAAAAAATGGGAGATGCTACTGTTTGTAGCATCTCCCATTTTGCAAGCTCTGTTTTGGCCTGTTAAAGCGGCACTTAGGCAGCGGTGACGGTGACGGTGTCGGTCTTGCCCTCTTTCATGCTCTTCTCCAGCTCGACCAGCAGCACCTTGATGGAGTTGGAGGAGTTGGTGGCGCCGGCAACAGCGGCCATCTTCTCGGCGGACTGCTTCTCCACGTACTGGGTGGCGATGTCCTTGTAGAACTTCTCGGGGTAGTTGCCGTTGACCGGCTCCATGGAGGCGCGGTACTCGGCGCTCGCGGACTTCTTCTCCCCGGCGGCGTTCAAGGCGTCGGCGGTGCAGGCGGTGACCTTGCCGTCTTTGACGGTGACCTCTACATACTCGGTCCAGCCGTGCTCGTCAGCGGCACTGTACTGGGCCTTGTAGGTGCCGTCTTTGTAGGCGGATTTGCCGCAACCAACAAAAACGGAGAGGGCGAGAATGGCGACCATCGCAATGGACAACACTTTCTTCATATTATTCTCCTTTTCTCCAGCGCAAAGACACTCATCTGGTACGCGCCGTCCCCGGACGCTGGCGTGAGGACGGACACAGACCGGAAAGCTGTGACAAAAGGCGCACCTCACCATTCATCATTCCCGGGCTGACTATTAATATACCCTATTATATCCAATTTGTCAATCGGGAAATACGGCTCAAATCTCCCCTTTTTTGTACAGATTCGACAGTCCTTTTGCGGGGGAGTGTTGACACCGCAGTTTGGGGCAATTACAATAGAGAAATCGGATAGCGAATGGGCAGTTTGGCCAGAGAAGGGGAGGGGTTTTGTGGAAATTGCGAAAAAGCGGACAAGGCGCTGGCCGGTGGCCACGGCGGTCGCCGCCCTGCTGCTGGCCCTCCTCCTCTTTGGCCGCTGGTACGAGGAGCGGCGGGCCTCCTCCTCCAGCACCAACTTTTTGATGAACACCTTTGTCAGCCAGACGGTGTACGGCCCCCACAGGGAAGAGGCGGTCGCCGCCGTGGTCGAGCGGCTGCGCCAATTCGAGTCGGTCTATTCCCTCTATAAAGACAGCTCCCAGGTCGAGGCCATCAACCGAAACGCGGGGGTCGCGCCGGTGGAGGTGGACGCCGAGGTGTTCACCCTCATCGCCCGGGCCAAGGCCCTCTCCGAGGAGAGCGGCGGCGCCTTTGACATCACCGTGGCCCCCCTCTCCCTCCTCTGGGACATCACTGGAAAAAATCCCCGCGTCCCCGCCCAGGGCGAGATCGACCAGGCCCTGGCCCTGGTGGACTACCGCGACATCCTCCTGGACGAGGAGCGGGGGACGGTGATGCTCCGCCGCCCGGGGCAGAAGCTGGATCTGGGGGCCATCGCCAAGGGGTATGCCTGTGCGGTGGCCGGTCAGGTCTACCGGCAGCAGGGGGTCGAGTCGGCGGTCCTCTCCATCGGGGGGAACGTCTACACCGTCGGCCACCAGCCGGGGGGGAAGCCCTTTGACATCGGAGTGTCCGCCCCGGTCAAGGACCGGACCGAGCTCCTGGGCACCCTCCACGCCGACGGGATGGTGATCTCCACCTCCGGCGCCTACGAGCGGTATTTCGAGGTGGACGGCCGGCGCTATCACCACATCTTCGACCCCGCCACCGGCTGGCCCGCCCAGTCCGACCTGCTGTCGGTGACGGTCATCTCCCAGGACGGGGCCCTGGCCGACGCCATGTCCACCGCCCTCTTTGTGGAGGGGCTGGACGGCATCAAGGAAAACCTGGACCGGGAGGAGTTCTCCCTCCTCGCCGTCGACGCCACCGGCGCGGTCTACCTCTCGGACAACATCAGGGACGACTTTGTCCTCACCGACGAAAACTACCACCTGGCCGACGCGTAGCGCCCGGGGGAAAGGAGCGGCACCATGCACCAGAAAACCAGGCGGATCGCCCTGTTGGGGCTCCTCTTTGCCGTCTCCCTGGTCCTCTCCTTTTTGGAGGGGCTCATCCCGCCGCTGCCCGCCATGCCCCCCGGGGTCAAACTGGGGCTGGCCAACATCGTGGTGATGTACAGCCTGCTCTGTCTCGACTTTCGCAGCGCCCTCACCCTCACCGCCCTCAAGGGGCTCTCGGCCTTTTTGATGCGGGGGGCCATCTCCGCCTGCATGAGTTTGGCGGGCAGCCTGGTCTCGGTGCTGGCCATGGAGGGGGTGGTCCTCTTCTCCCGCGCCGCCAAGAAGGGCCGCAAGGTGGATTTTCTGACCCTGGCCATGACCGGTTCCATCGGCCACAATCTGGGTCAAATCGGGATGTCGGTCCTCCTCCTCAAAACCACCGTCGCCTTCTACTACCTGCCGGTGCTGTTGATTTCCGGGGTGGTGATGGGGGTGGTCACCGGCTCCACCCTGCGGGTGGTGATGCCCCACATCCAGCGGCTGCAGCTGCGGGGGGAGAACGGCCGCCGGCAATAGCGAATGGACAGCGGGTCCGGCATCTGCCGGGCCCTTTTTCTGTGCGGCGGCCCGCCTTGCCCTCCCCGAGACTTCGATAACTTGTCATATACTTAGTACAAATGTACAAAGAAAAGGTCCGCTCTTTTGGCAGAAGGGGGAAAATGAAGTCCCCATGTTGACAGCTTGTTGTCTTGATGTTATGTTTTAGATACAAGTTGACTGGGCGCCGACAGCGCCTGGAAACGGTCAAAAAACAGATGGGGAGGATATGAAAACCATGAAAAAATGGATGGCGTCGCTGTTGGCGCTGAGCGTTCTCGCGGGGTTGACCATGACCGGCTGCGGGGAGAAGAAAGAGGCGGGGAACGAGAGCTCCAGCCAGCAAAAGCACATCGAGAGCATCTGCTACGTCACCGCCAACCTGGGCGACAAGTCCATGTCCGACATCGCCAACGAGGGACTGGTGAAGGCGGGCAAGGAGTTTGGCCTGACCTACAAGACCATTGAGTACGGCACCGACAAGGCGAAGATCGAGCCCAGCATCCTCGACGCGGCCGAGAACTACGACCTGGTGTTCCTCTCCGGCAGCGAGCGGTTGGAGTACGTGCAGAAGCACGCCGCCGAGTTCCCCGACGTCAAGTTTGTGGCCTTTGACGTCGATCCCAGCAAGGTGCCCGAGCACCCCAACGTCTACTGCATCACCTATGCCCAGAACGAGGGCGACTTCCTGGCGGCGGCCCTGGCCCAAAAGATGTCCAAAAACGGGGTCATCGGCTGGGTGGGCGGCCGGGAGGACACGGTCATCAACGACTTTTTGGTGGGCTATATCGAGGGCAGCAAGCACGCCAACCCCAGCGGCAAGGTCGCCATCTCCTTTGTGGGCGACTTCTCCAACGCCCCCAAAGCCAAAGAGCTGGCCCTGCTGCAGATCGAGCAGAACGGCGCCAACATCATCCACCAGGTGGCCGGCGGCGCCGGGCTGGGTGTCTTTGAGGCCCTGAGCACCAAAGAGGGCACCTGGGGCATCGGCGTGGACGCCGACCAGCGCAACTTCTTCATCGAGAGCAAGCCCGAGATCGCCGACCTGATCCTGGTCTCCATGCAAAAGCGCAACGACGTGGCCATCTACGACCTGACCAAGATGACCATGAACGGCGAGACCGAGATGTACGGCACCAACGAGACCTGGGGCATTGCCCGGGGGGCCATCGGCCTCTCTGAAAACGACTTCTACAAGCAAAACACCTCCAAAGAGGTGCAGGACTACATCGCCCAGTGCAAAGAGGGCATCACCAGCGGCTCCATCAAGGTAAAAAGCGCCTTCGGCCTGGAGCAGGATGTCATCAACACCATGAAAAACGAGGTCAAGGCCTAACGGCTTGCCCCCTTCCTTTTGAAAGCCCCCTCTTTCCAAAGCGGACCGGTGTCTGGCGGCCAGTAGCCAGATGCCGGTCCGCTTTTGCCCGCTATTTGACATTTGCCCGGGCAGGGGCTACAATCGAAAAAAGCCGGTGTGACCGGCGGGGAGAAGGGGGAATGGGGATGGGCATCTTCTATCAGTTCTGCCTCGCCGTATCGGCCGGGGTCGTGCTGGGCTTTTTGGGAGGGGCGATCAAGGCCATCTGCCGCAAGAAAGGGTATTCCCAGCAGCAGGTGACGCAGGCCCGAAAGGCGCTGGCCCGGGCGGCCCGGGTGGCCAAATACCTCACCTTTCTCGGGCTGGCGCTGGGGCTCATCTGGTGCGTTTACTTTTTGGTGTTGGGAGCGGTGTCCCCCGGGCAGGCCGAGTACGCCAACAACATGTCCGAATTGATCGTCGCCGTCCTCACCGTGATCTCCATCGTCTTTGCCTTCCTCGAATTCCTCAAGCACGCCGACGGCTGAACGGCCGCAGGCAGAAAAAAGCCGCCCTTTGTAGGGCGGCTTTTTTGGCCCGTCACGGCGGGTGCGGCGGGTCCTCCTCCGGCAGGTCGTCCAGGGCGTATTCGACGGCCTGCAGGAGAAGGAAGTTGAGGGAGACGCCGGTGCGCTTTTTGAGGGCGCAGAGCCGGTCGTAGAGGGCGGCGGGGAAGCGGGTGGTCAGGCCGATGTCGGCCCCTTTGTACCCAATTGCCCTGATTGTAAACGCCATTGCAAGACCGCTCCTTTCCTCTCGGTGTACAAGTCTACAATAGCGCAGATCAGCCCGTCGATAAAGAGCAATTTTCGCGAGTGATTTGGGCAAACACTTCAGTCCACTGGTGAAATGGTGCAAAAAATTGGTCCTCCCGTGCTTTTGTCACAGAAAAATGGAGATGTGCTTTCGGGTTTATCCCCCCGCCCCGCCGCCCATACTAAGGAAAAAACAGGGGAGGCGGTCTTTTTATGCGCCGTGTGAGGGAAAAGCGAACCAAACTGCAAAAGCGCACCCGGGTGGTGGCCCTGGTGCTGGCGGCCGTGTCGGTGCTGCTGGGGGTGCGCATCTACGCCCTCGGCCGGGACGAGGAGATCGTCTCGGCCGCCCGCAGCCAGTCCACCCGGCGGGTGGTCATCTCCCAGAACCGGGGGACCATCTTCGACTGCAACCTGCAGCGGCTCACCAACGCCGAGACCGGGTACAAGCTGGTGGTGACCAAAAACTTCGGTCAGGTCAAATCCATCCTGCAAAAAATTGTCCCCGACGACCGGGACTACGCCCTGGAGATGGCGGCCAAGGGGAAAATCTTTTCGGTCCGCCTCACCGGACCCCTCAACTTTTCCGGCGGCTACACCGTGCGCTACCAAAAGCCGGTGGGGGAGGGGCAGTTGGCCCCTCACATCATCGGCTACACCGACGAAAGCGGCGGGGTGGTGGGGCTGCAAAAGGCCCTCAACAGCCAGTTGGAGGAGCTGGGCGGCGAGCGCTCCCTCTCCTTTGGAGTGGACGCCACCGGCTCCCCTCTCCTCTCGGGGGAGATCACCGGCGAGTCCGACCCCGACCTCAACCGCGGCCCGGTGCTGACGCTGGACAGCCGCGTTCAATCCCTCTGCGAGGAGGTGGGGGGCCGCTCCATCGAGTCGGGGGCCATCGTCGTTCTCGACAGCGCCTCGGGCGAGATCCGGGGCTGCGCCAGCTTCCCCGCCTACAACCCGGCCAACGTGGCCGCCAGCCTGAACGCCCCCCACTCCCCCCTGGTCAACAAGGCCTTTGAGGCCTACGCCGTGGGCTCGACCTTCAAGTTGGTCACCGCCTCCGCCGCCGTGGAGAGCGGCATCTCCCCAGACACTCGCTTCACCTGCGAGGGCCAGGTGACGGTGGGGGACACCGTCTACCGCTGCCACAAGCTGCAGGGCCACGGCGAACTGGACATGGCCGGGGCCATTGAAAAGTCCTGCAACTGCTATTTCGTCCAGCTCTCCCAGCAGATGGGGGACGAGTTCCTCCTCTCCCTGGCCAAGGATATGGGGTTTGGCAAAAAGACAGTCTTCTGTGACGGCCTCTCCGCCGCCGCAGGCAATCTGCCCACCGCCCAGCAGCTGCTGCAGGGGGACATGGAGAACTTCTCCTTCGGCCAGGGCAAACTGTTGGCCACTCCGGTGCAGTTGGCGGCCATGGTCAACGTCTTTGCCCAAAACGGCGTCTACCGGCAGCCCACCCTGCTGCGCGGCACCTACCAGGACGGTCAGCTGCGGGCCGAGGCGCCGTCCGCCGCCCGGCAGGTGATTTCAGAGAAAACCGCCGCAGCCGTCAAGGAGGCCATGCTCCAGGTGACCGAGGAGGGCGGCACCGGCACCCGCGCCAAGGTGGAGGGGCTCTCCATCGCCGGCAAGACCGCCACCGCCCAGACCGGCGTCTTTGTGGACGGGGAAGAGCAGCTCAACGCCTACTTCTCCAGCTTTTTCCCGGCGGAAAACCCCCGCTACACGGTGGTGGTCTTCTGCGAGAACGGCGGCGAGGGCAGCTTTGTGGCCGCCCCCATCTTCAAGGAACTGGCCGAGGGACTGATGGCCCTGCAGTAGGGCCTAAAGTTTTTTGAAAAAAGTCCATTTCCCCCCTTGACCCTCACGCACCGTGAGGGGGTATAGTAGTCGTAGAGGGCAGCGGTCCCCGCCGCCCCCTCTGCCGGCAGAACGAACATCCACCACGACAAAAAGGGAGGGAGCACAAGCTGTGATGACCGTCAAACAGGTCGCCTCGCTGACCGGCGTCAGCGTGCGCACCCTGCAATTTTACGACGAGATCGGCCTGTTCAAACCGACCGCCACCAGCGAGGCGGGCTACCGCCTCTACGACGAGGCCGCGCTGGAGACCTTGCAGCAGATCCTGTTTTTCAAGGAGTTGGACTTCACCCTGCGGGAGATCCAGGCCATTCTGGCGGACCCTGCCTTTGACCGGGCGGCCGCCTTTGCCAAACAGCGGCAGCTCATCGAGATGAAGCGGGACCGGCTCAACGGCTTGTTGGAGCTTTTGGACAGGCTGACAAAGGGGGAGACATGGTTGGACTTTGATAAATTTGACATGAGCGAGTACTTCCGCGTGTTGGCGGAATTCAAGGAGACCCACCTGGAGAAGATCGTCGAGCGCTTCGGCAGCGTCGCGTCCTTCGACGAGATGCTCGATGAGCTGAAAGCCCACAGCGGGGACATCGCCCCGCTGGTGCTTCGGCAGTACGGCAGCATGGAGAGATACGCGGCCGCCATGAGGGAGACCTTTCAAAACTACCTGGAAAACGGCCCCTCGGTCGAGCCCTCCCAGGTGGATGAACTGGTCGCCCAGGGGGACGCCGTCGCCCACCGCATCCTGGGCGATCTGCAGGCAGACCCCGCTTCGCCCGAGGTGCAGGCGGCCGTCGCCGAGTGGGTCGCCATGGGCGATCGCGCCAGCGGCGGCACCGACATGGGCGATGGCTACTGGCCCTTTTTGGCCGAGTGCTACCTGACAAACCCCGCCTATATCGAGGGCACCGACCGCCACTTTGGCAAAGAGGGGTGCGCCCGTTTCTTGGGCCTCGCCCTCAAAGCCTATCTCGCCAAAAAGGAATAGCGCCGTCCGGCGCAAAAAGGGAGAGCGGGTCCCGGCATCCAAGTGTGCCGGGGCCCGCTCTCCCTCTCTGTATAAAACCCGCCCGGAAGGGGAAACGTTCCAACAGGCGTCTTTTTAAAAAACACCCCTGGCGGATTCGGTCAAATCCAACCATCCGCTCTCGATCGGTCAAAATCAGTCACCCCTCTGCGGCGGCATTTCCCCTGTACAGAAGGGGAAAAAGGGGAGGGTCGGGCAGATTTCACAAAATCAAACAGTCATATTCAGTCAGGAATACAACAATTATTTGATTAAAAATGATTGAATATGATTGATATTGGTGATATGATGGAGGCACAGAGCGGGGGAAGCCCCGACAGAAGGGGAGGAATGAGATGCTGACGGAAGATCGCTACCGGGAGATCTTGCAGTGGGTGGCCCAGCGGGGCAGCGCCACGGTGGCCGAGTTGACCGCCCTGCTGGGGAGTTCGGAATCCACCGTCCGCCGGGACCTGACCGCCCTGCACAGGATGGGCAAACTCATCAAGGTGCACGGGGGGGCCACAGCGCTGGAAAACAGCTATGTCGCCGGCGAGGACGAGGTCAGCGTCCGCCACGGGCAAAACACCGGGGAGAAGCGGCGGATCGCCGCCTATGCCGCCGGGCTCATCGGCGGGGGCGACTTCTGCTACATCGACGCGGGCACCACCACCGAAATGCTGGTGGACGCCCTGCAGGAGCGGGAGGCCGTCTACGTCACCAACGGGGTGGTGCACGCGCAAAAGCTGGCCCAAAAGGGCTGCCGCACCGTCCTCTTGGGGGGCGAAGTGAGGGCCGTGACCGACGGCATCGTCGGCGGCGAGGCGCTGGCCGCCCTGGGCCGCTACCACTTCACCAAGGGCTTTTTTGGGGCCAACGGTGTCGGGCTGCAGGGGGGCTTCTCCACCCCCGATCTGCGGGAGGCCCAGGTCAAGGAGACCGCCCTCCTGCACTGCGGCGAGGCCTTTGTGCTGGCCGACCCCAGCAAGTTCGGCAAGCTCTCCTCGGTGACCTTTGCCGATTTGGGCGATGCCGCCATCGTCACCACCCGCCTCGGCGACAGGAGATATGCCGAAAAAACCACCGTTTGGGAGGTAGATACCCTGTGATTTACACCGTCACCTTCAACCCCTCGCTGGACTACACCCTCTCCCTCGAAAAGCTGGAGCTGGGCCGGGTCAACCGGGCGGCAGGCGAGACCCTCGCCGCCGGGGGCAAGGGGCTCAACGTCTCGATGGTGCTGCAAAACCTGGGCTACCCCAGCACCGCCCTGGGCTTTGTCTCCGGCTTCACCGGCGACGAGATCGAGCGCCGGCTGAAAGCCCGCCGCTGCGCCACCCGCTTTATTCACCTGCCCGCGGGCCTCTCCCGCATCAACGTCAAGGTCCGGGCGGAGGAGGAGAGCGAGATCAACGGCCTCGGCCCCCCGATCGGGCCCGAGGCGCTGGAGGGGCTCTACACCATCCTCGACGAGCTAAAGGAGGGCGACATCCTGGTGCTGGCCGGCAGCATCCCCGCCGCCCTGCCGGACGATATTTACCAGAACATTCTCAAGCGGCTTCAGGGCCGGGGGATCCGCGCCGCGGTGGACGCCACCGGCGACCTCCTCTGCGAGACCCTGCCCTACCGACCCTTCCTCATCAAGCCCAACAACCACGAGCTGGGCGAGATTTTCGGCAGGCCCCTGGCGGGGGCGGAGGAGATCGCCTCCTGCGCCGAGCAGCTGCACCGGCGGGGGGCGCAAAACGTCCTCGTCTCCATGGCGGGGGACGGCGCCATCCTGGTGAGCGAGGGGGGCGCCCGCTTTCGGGCCGCCGCCCCCCAGGGCCGGGTCAAGGGCTCGGTGGGGGCGGGGGACTCGATGGTGGCCGGATTTTTGGCCGGCTGGCTGGCAAGTGGGGGCGACGTCAGGCGCGCCTTCGCCCTGGCCGTCGGCGCGGGCAGCGCCACCGCCTTCTCCGAGACCCTGGCCACCGGGGTCGAGGCCGAGCGCCTGGCATCCCAGGTGCGGATTGAATCGTTTTAAGAGGGGTCGCCCCCTTTGAGAGAGGAGTAGGGAAGATATGCGAATCACCGAATTGCTCAGCGAGCAGGGGGTCGCGCTGCACTTTCAGGCCGCCGACAAGGCCCAGGCCGTCGACGAGCTGGTAGAGCGGATGGACAGTCTGGGGGTCCTTGCCGACAAGGCCGCCTATAAGGCCCAGATCCTGGCCCGCGAGGAGGAGGGGACCACCGGCATCGGCGAGGGGGTGGCCATCCCCCACGCCAAGGTGGCCGCCGTCAAGCGGGCGGCCCTGGTGGCGGCGGTCTCCCGGGACGGGGTGGACTACGACTCCCTCGACGGGGAGCCCACCCACCTGTTTTTCATGATCGCCGCCCCGGAGGAGGCCAAGAACTTCCACCTGGACCTGCTGGGCCGCCTCTCGGTCCTCCTGATGGACGAGGGGTTCCGCCAAAAGCTGATCGACGCCCCCACCCCAGCGGAGTTTTTGCGCATCATCGACGAGGCCGACGAGGAGAAGGCGGAGGGGGAGACCCCCCAGCCCGCCCCCGCCGCCGGCTACCAGATCGTGGCGGTCACCGCCTGCCCCACCGGCATCGCCCACACCTATATGGCGGCCGAGGGGCTGGAGCAGAAGGCCGCCGAGCTGGGCGTCTCCATCAAGGTGGAGACCAACGGCTCCGGCGGGGCGAAAAACGTCCTCACCCCCGAGGAGATCGCCGGGGCCAAGGGGGTCATCGTCGCCGCCGACACCCAGGTGGCGATGGAGCGCTTTGACGGCAAGCGGGTGGTGCAGACCAGGGTGGCCGACGGCATCTCCAAGCCGGGCGAACTCATCGCCGCGGTGCTGGAGGAAAAGGCCCCCCTCTACCGCGCCCGGGGCGGCGGCCAACAGCCCTCCCGGTCCCAGGGCAGGGAGGGGGCGGGCCACGCCATCTACAAGCACCTGATGAACGGCGTCTCCCACATGCTGCCCTTCGTCATCGGCGGCGGCATCCTCATCGCCCTGGCCTTTTTGGCCGACACCCTCCTCGCCCCCGGGGCCGACCCGGCCAACTTCGGCAAAAACTCCCAGCTGGCGAACTTCCTCAAGACGGTGGGAGAGGCGGCCTTCGGCTTCATGCTGCCCATCCTGGCGGGCTACATCGCCTCCTCCATCGCCGACCGGCCGGGGCTGGCCGTGGGCTTTGTGGGCGGCGCCCTGGCCAGCGCCGGGGGCTCGGGCTTCTTGGGGGCGCTGATCGCCGGCTTTGCCGCGGGCTACCTGGTGCTTCTCCTCAAGTGGCTCTGCGACAAACTCCCCACCTCGCTGGAGGGGCTCAAGCCGGTGCTCCTCTACCCCCTCTTCGGCATCCTCGGCATCGGCGCTGCCATCACCTTTGTGGTCAACCCGCCGGTGAGCGCCCTCAACGCCGCCATCTCAAACGGCCTCATCAACATGGGCGAGGCCAGCGGCATCCTGTTGGGGGTGGTGTTGGCCGCCATGATGGCCATCGACATGGGCGGCCCCTTCAACAAGGCGGCCTATGTCTTCGGCACCGCCTCCCTGCTGACGGCCGGCGGCGCTTCCATCTCCTCCGGGCCGATGGCGGCGGTGATGATCGGCGGCATGGTGCCCCCTCTGGCCATCGCCCTCTGCTCCACTTTCTTTAAAAACCGCTTCACTGCCAAAGAGCGCCAGTCCGGCCTCACCAACTATATCATGGGGCTCTCCTTCATCACCGAGGGGGCCATTCCCTTTGCGGCGGCCGACCCGCTGCGGGTCATCCCCGCCTGCGCCATCGGCTCGGCGGTGGCGGGCGGCCTGAGCATGTTCTTCGGCTGCACCCTGCCGGCCCCCCACGGCGGCATCTTCGTCATCCCGGTGGTGCACAACTGGCCCATGTACCTGCTGGCCCTGGCCATCGGCTCGGCGGTGAGCACGCTCCTGCTGGCCCTGTTAAAGAAACCTGTCGGGGAGGACTGACCCCCCGACGACCATCCACCATCCAAACAAGGAGGAATCGATCGTGATCACATTCACCTACACCATCACCGACGCGTCCGGCATCCACGCCCGCCCCGCGGGCCTGCTGGTCAAACAGGCGGCCGGGTTCCCCTGCGCCATCACCCTGCAAAAGGGGGAGAAGACCGCCGACGCCAAGCGCATCTTCGCCGTCATGAGCCTGGCCGCCAAACAGGGCGAGACCATCACCGTCTCCTGCGACGGCGAGGACGAGGGCGAGGCGGCAAAGGCCCTGGAGGCCTTTTTGGCAGAAAATCTCTAGGGACAGGGGCGCGAAAGGATTTTTAGAGAGGACGGGGATCCACGGTGTACAGATACCAAAGGGCGCTGTTTCTTTTTCTTGCGCTGCTCACCCTTTCGCTGACAGGGTGTAAAGGGCCAAACAAAGCTGCCGAAGAGCCCCAGCTGTCGGTGTACATCGCCCAGGCCAAATTGGTGATGGAGGTGGGCGAGGTGCGGCAGCTCACCGTCGACATCGAGTCCACCTTCAGTCCGACCGTCGGCTGGAGGATCGAAGGGGCGGAGATTCTCGCCTCGCTGGGCGACGGAAAGCTGAAAGCCCTCTCTGTCGGCGAGGCAACGGTGACGGTGATTGTCGAGGCTGACGGCAGGGAGGTCTCCGATTCGGTGCAGGTAGAGGTCGTCCCCGCCAAAGGGGACTCGTGATTTACAATGAACGATTTGACGGATTGAGGCGCGCCGGTCACCCCGGCGCGGGAAAGGGGCGGTCTCTGTGATTCGCATCAAAGGAAAGGGCGTCTCGGGCGGCGTCGCCATCGGGCGGCTCCACTTTTACGAAAACCGGCGCCAACAGGTGGAGCGCCGCCATGTCGCGGACGCAGCGGCCGAGCTCGCCCGGTTTGAGGCGGCGGCCCAGACGGCGGCCCAGCAGTTGGGCGCGCTGCGCGACCGAGCCGTGGGCGAGGTGGGGGAGTCGGGCGCCCAAATTTTTGAGATCCACCAGATGATGCTCGAGGACCTGGATTACCGCGAGTCCATCGCCGACATCATCCAGCGCCAAAAGGTCAACGCCGAGTACGCCGTGGCCGCCACCGGGGAGAACTTCTCCCAGATGTTTTCCGAGATGGACGACGAGTACATGCGCGCCCGGGCCGCCGACGTGAAGGACGTCTCCGACCGGCTGCTGCGGGTGCTCGCCGGCCAGGGCGACGCCCTCATCGGCGGGGAGGAGCCGGTCATCGTCGCCGCCGGGGACCTGACCCCCAGCGAGACGGTGCAGTTGGACAAGGGGAAGGTGCTGGCCTTCGCCACCGCCGAGGGCTCCTCCAACTCCCACACCGCCATCCTCGCCCGGACCATGCAGATCCCCGCCGTCATCGGCCTGGGGGCGGGGCTCGACCGCCGCTACGACGGGGTCCTCTGCGCGGTGGACGGCGCCGCCGGCGAGCTGGTGGTGGACCCCGACGAGCAGACCCTGGCCGCCCTGCGCCAAAAGCAGCGGGAGGACGAGGAGGCCGAGGCGCTGCTGCAATCCCTGCGGGGGCAGGAAAACGTCACCAAGGACGGCCGGCACATCGACGTGTTTGCCAACGTGGGCAGCGTTGCCGACGTGGGGCTGGCCCTGCAGAGCGACGCCGGCGGGGTGGGGCTCTTTCGCAGCGAGTTCCTCTACCTGGAAAACAGCGATTACCCCACCGAGGGGGAGCAGTTTGCCGCCTACAAGGCCGCGGGCGAGATCCTCGCCGGGCGGCGGGTCATCATCCGCACCCTGGACATCGGCGCCGACAAGCAGATCGGCTACTTCCAGCTCCCCAAAGAGGAAAACCCCGCCCTGGGGTACCGGGCCATCCGCCTCTGCCTCGACCGGGAGGAGATGTTCAAGACCCAGCTGCGGGCCATCCTCTGCGCCTCCGCCTTCGGCAACCTGGCCATCATGGTCCCCATGGTCATCTCGGTGGAGGAGGTGCGCCGGGTCAAGACCCTCCTCGACGGCCTCAAGGCCGAGCTGCGGGAACAGGGCGTCAAATTCGACGAGGGGATCCCCCTGGGCATCATGATCGAGACCCCGGCCGCCGCCCTGATCGCCGACGAGTTGGCGCAGGAGGTCGACTTTTTCAGCATCGGCACCAACGACCTCACCCAGTACACCCTGGCCATCGACCGGCAGAACGCCCAGTTGGAGTCCCTCTACGACCCCCACCACAAGGCCATCCTGCGGCTGATCTGCCGGGTGGTGGAGAGCGCCCACCAGGCGGGCATCTGGGTGGGCGTCTGCGGGGAGCTGGGGGCCGATCTCTCCCTCACCGAGACCTTTTTGGCCCTGGGGGTCGACGAGCTCTCGGTCTCCCCGGGCCGGGTGCTGGCGGTGCGCCGGCAGGTGCGGGCCTGCGACCTCTCCCGCCGGGAGGAGATTCTCGCCGCCATCGGCCGCTGAGGGGCCGCCAAAGAGACGGAAAAAGGGCCCCCGCACCGGTGTGTTCCGGTGCGGGGGCCCTTTTTTGCGGCGGGATGCGGTCTGTGAAAAGGGGACTATTTTGCTCCCGTTCGCCCCATACTCTACTAAAAAGCGCCATGTCCGGCGGCGCGGGAGGGGAGAGATGGGGATGAAGCGGTTGGGAAAGGCGCTGGCGGCGGCCCTGGCCTTCTGGCTGGCCCTGGCCCTCTCGGGCTGGGCCGGCCCGGCCCTGGCCCGCCGGGTGGAGAGCAGCCCCCGGCTGCTGGCCCTCTACGCCAGCGGGGGAGAGTTTGAGCAAAACCCCTATTTCAGCGAGGAGAGCCAGGCGCGCTTCGGGGTGCCCCTGGACCTGCTTTCCCCCCTGGGGCTTGCGCCGCCGGTATCCCAGGCCGAACTCTGCCGCCAGTACGCCCAGCGGGCGGAGGAGATGGCCTACCTCCTCTGCCAAAACCAGCCCTACCTCGAATACCTGCGGGGGGAGGGGACCGGTCTTGCCGGGTTGGCGGAGTACTGCCAGCGGGTGGCCCAGCTCCCCGACAACCTGACCTACGCCTGCCGCTACCTCCTCTTTTTGCTCTGGGTGCTCTTTTTGCACCTGCTCCTGCGCAACCGGCCCGCCCTCTATTTCGGGATGGGACTGCTCTGCCTGCTGGCCACCGGCTTCAAACTCTCGGGCAACCTGCTGGCGGCGGCCCTGCTGGGCAGCCCCGCCGCCCTGCACGGGGTGGCCGAGGGGGCGGTGCCGCCCCTGTTGGAGGCCATGCTCACCTTCCTCATCTTCGACATCACCCTCCTCTCCCTCGAGCAGTCTCGTCTGGGCAGAAAGCTGGCCCCCCTCTACCGGGACCTGCCGGCGTTGCAGACCCTGATCGCCACCCTCTCCGCCGCCCCGGCCGCCCCCGCCCTCTACCGCAGCCGGGTGGAGCGGTCCCTGCCCCACTTCGCCGCCTACGCCAAACAGAATAGGAGCCGAAGGGCGAAGGCCCTTCGGCTCCAGCGGGCGGTGGAGGCCCTGGCGGGACCCCACACCAACCAGTCCTTTATCCGTGACTTGGTGCGGCTGCAGACCCTCCTTCCAAACCGCTAGACCCGACCTTTTTCATGTACCACAGGCAGAGCAGCAGGGAGAAGAGGGTGGCCAGGGGGGCGGCAAAGCCCACCGGCGTGAGGGTCCCCCCGCCGCTGCGGGAGAAGAAGAAGGAGAGGGGGATGCGCACCAGAAAGGTGGAGAGCAGGCTGTGCACCAGGGGGAAGACTGGGTGCCCGCCCCCGCTCAAAAAGGCGTTCATGCAGAAGACGAAGCAGACGGCCATGCAGTCGGCGCTGTATGCCCGCAGGTAGCCGCTCCCCGCCGCCACCACCCGGGGGTCGCCGGTGAAGAGCCCCACCAGGGCCGGGGCCTGTAACTGGGCGGCCAGAAAACAGCCCGCCCCGAACACCAGCGAGAGGGCGATGGCCATCTTGAGGCAGCGCTTGGCCCGCCCCATCATCCCCGCGCCCCGGTGCTGGGCGGTCATGGCCGAGAGGGCGGCGGCAAAGGCGGTGGTGGGCAGCATGGAGAAGGCAATCAGCTTCTCCACCACCCCCACGGCGGCCGCCGCCACCAGCCCCAGCCCGTTGAGGATGGCGGTGATGATGAGGAAGGAGAGGTTGACCAGTCCCTCCTGCAGGGCGATGGGGGCCCCGGTGGCCAGCACCTGTTTGGCCGCCACCAGCTTGAAGCAGGGCGCGCCGCCCCGGTACTTGCGCACCAGCCCCCGCCCGGCCAGGTAGAACAGGGCCAGCACCAGGCTCACCACCTGGGCGAGGACGGTCGAGACCGCGGCCCCGGCCGCCCCCTGGCGCATCACCCCCACAAAGAGCACGTCGGTGGAGACGTTGATGACACAGGCCAGGGCGATGAGCAGCAGCGGGGTGCGGGAGTCCCCCAGCCCCCGCAGGATGCCGCTGACGGCATTGTACCCCACAATGAAGGGGATGCCCAGGGCGCAGAGAAAGAGGTACTGCCGGGTGGTGGCCAGGGCCTCGGCGGGCACCTGCATCAAGTTGCAGATGGGGTCGAGGAGGAGCAGGGTGGCGGCGCAGAGGGCCAGGGAGAGCAGCCCGAACACCCAGAAGATGGTCTTGACCGCGCTGGCCACCTCCCGCCCCCGCCGGGCGCCGTAGTACTGGCCGATGAGCACCGTCCCCCCGGCGGTCAGGCCGATGGAGAGGCCGGTGATGGTCTGCATCACCTGTCCGCCGGTGGCCACCGCGCAGACCCCCACCGAGTCGGAAAACCGCCCCACCATGAACAGGTCCGAGGCCCCGTAGCAGGCCTGCAGGATGTTTGCCAGCAAAAAGGGGAGCGAGAACCGCACCAGTGTCCCAAAGGCGCTCCCCTCCGTCAGCCGCCGTCCCTCCATTTTGATTCCCCCCCAAAATTCCTGTATTTTTTCATTCCTATGCGAAGGGGGAGCGGTTCATGCGCCCCGCCGGGGTCTCAGCGGGCCAACAGGGCCAGATTGAGCCCCAAGACCAACAGGGCGGCGGCCGCCACCACCCAGGCCCAGCGGCGGAAGGAGCGGTCCATCTTTCGGCTCTCCTCCGGTCCCGGCGGTGGGGGCAGGGGGGGCAGCGCGATCTCCGCCCCCCGCTTTCCCCGGCGGCAGAGGGCGTAGAGCAGCAGCCCCAGGGCCGACCAGGCCGCCCCCGCCAGGGCGGCGAAGGGGTCCAGCTGGGTCATCATCACCAGGTAGATGAGGATGCTCACCGGCGCCCCCACCCAGAGCAGGGGGGCCCGGTAGGGCCGGGTCAAGTCGGGCTTGTGCAGCCGCAGCCCACAGGCCGCGGCGATGCCGATGACGTAGTAAAAGAGGGTCGCGAAGAGGGAGAGGGAGGCGATGTAGGCGATGGAGCCGGTGCCCACCAGCAAAACCATCAGCCCCCCGATGACGGCCACGGCCGCGGCAGGGGTGTGCCAGCGGGGGTGCAGCCTGCCGAAGACGGCGGGGGCCGCCCCGTCCCTGGCCATGGTGTAGAGGTAGCGCGCCGGGGCCGACACTCCGGCGTTGAGGGTGGAGAAGTCGCCCCCAAAGGCGATCCCCGCGCAGAGGAGCACCAGGGGGAAGCCCACCACCCCGGCCAGGCGCATCCCCTCGGCATAGGGGGCGGCCGCCGTGGCCAGCTGCCCCAGGGCGTCCCCCGGCACCAGGGCCACCAGCGCCCACTGGAACAGCCCGTTGACCGCAAAGACCAAAAACGGGGCCAGGAAGAGGGCCCGGGGCAGGTTTTTCTGGGGGTAGCGGATCTCCTCCCCCATGGCGCAGCAGGTCTCAAACCCGGCAAAACACCACCAGATGAGACAGACGCACCCCAGAAAGCCGCTGGGGGTCAGGCTGGACGGGTCGGGCACCGCCACCGGCCCACCGCCGGTCAGGGAGGGCAGAAGGGAGAGCACCCAGACCGCCGCCACCTCCCAGAAGAAAAAGAGGAACCCGTTTTGCAGCCGCCCGGTCATCTCCACCCCCCGCACGGCCAGCAGCAAAAAGACCACTAGGGTGATGCAGGCCACCCACCGGTCCGAGAGGGGCAGCTCGATCCCCAGGGCCCCCAGCAGGGTGCGCAGGTAGAAGCTGAAGGCCAGGGCCTCGCCGCTGGCCACCGACACCATGGAGATGATGAAATTCCACCCCGCCAGCATCCCAAAGGGCCGCCCCAACCCCAGCGACGCGTATTGATATGTACCCCCGGAAAAGGGGAGGGCGGCCCCCATCTCGGCGTAGAGCAGGGCGGGGTAGATGCTCACCAACATGGCCGCCAGGGTGGCGAGGATGGTGGCGGGCCCCAGCATCCCCACCACGTTGGCCCCCACGGTGAACAGCCCCACCCCGATCACCGTTCCCACCGTCAGGGTAATGGTCTCCCGCAGCCCCAGACAGCGCTTCAGCCCGGCCTGCGCCGGGTCGCTTTTGCAGTTTTGCATGGCATTCCTTCCTCTCACAGCAGTGTTTGGCCGTCCGCGCGGCCTCCGCCAGTCTACGAGAAGGTGGGGAAAAAGGTGTGCCCGGCCGCCCTCGTCAGCCCCGTTGTCCCGCCGGGCGGGATGTGCTATAATCCCCTCATATCCCCTCCTCGCCCCGTGGGCGGAGAGGGGGCAGGGAGGGATTGCAAAATGGTGGAAAACAGCTCTTTTGAAGACCGCCTTTTCGAGGGGGTGCGGCTGGAGGGGGAGACCCTTGCGGGGTGCACCTTTGCCGACTGCACCTTTCGCGACTGCGCCGCCGAAAACTGCCGGCTGCTGGGCTGCACCTTCTCCGGCTGCCGGTTCGAGGGGTGCCGGGTGACCAACCTGCGCAGCGAGGGGTCGGAACTCCGCGGCACCGACTGGGCCGCCTCCTCCCTGGTGGGGGTCAACTGGGGCGAACTGCTGCCCAGCGGCCGCTTTGCCGAGCCGGTCAGCAGCCTGGAGGACTGCCAGCTCAGGTACAACACCTTCACCGGGATGAGCCTGCGCCGGTTTGACTTTTCCAGCTGCGCCCTCCTGCGCTCCACCTTCGGCGAGTGCGACCTCTTCGAGAGCCGCTTTTTCGGTTGCCGGTTGGAGGGGACCGAGTTTTTCAAGTGCGACCTGCGGAGGGCGGATTTCCGCGAGGCGACGGGGTACGAGGTCGACGTTCTCACCAGCCGGATGAAGGGGGCTCGCTTCTCCTTCCCCGAGGCCGTCAACCTCCTCCACTCCCTGGAGGTCACCGTCGAGTGAGTGTCCCCGACAGGCAAAAGAGAGGGCCCCCGGACAGCGCTGCCGTCCGGGGGCCTCTTCCTTTTTTTATCGGATCTGTCCGGGGCGGCGACGGCGCTCCTGCTCAAAGGAGAAGCCGCGCCCCCGCACCTCCCCCACCTCGCTGAGCACCATGAAGGCCTGGGGGTCGATGGCGGTCACCACCGATTTGAGCCGGGCCAGTTCCCGGTTGGAGACCACCGCCATCACCACCTGCTGGTTGGCCAGCAGGTAGCCGGTGGTGGCCGCCAGCAGGGTGGTGCCCCGCTCCAGCTGTTCCTGAATGGCCTGGCTGATCTCCTGGTACTTGGGGCTGATGATCATGGCCTGGGTCTGGCTCTTGCCCAGCAGCAGCACCCGGCTCATCACCAGGGCGCTGATGAGGACTTCCAGCACCCCGAAGAGCACCTGCTCGGCGCTGGAATAGCCGATTTGGCAGAGCAGGATCACCGTGTCAAAGCCGTACATCAGCCCTGCCAGGGGCAGCCCCACCTTTTCGTGGAGGATCACCGGCGGGATGTCCATCCCCCCGGTGGAGGAGCCCACCCGCAGCACCAGGCCGACCCCCAGCCCCACCAGCAGCCCGCTGTACACCGTCTGCAAGAGGATGTTGTCGGTGAAGGTGGTCAGGGCGGGGACAGACTGAAACAGCTTGACAAACAGCGGGTAGAGCACCGAGGAGAGGAGGGTGGACAGGGCAAAGCGCCGCCCCAAAAAGGCCGCCCCCACGAAAAAGAGGACGAAGTTGAGGGCCGAGAGCGCCAACGAGATGTCCACCGGCAGCAGGTGGCTGATGAGCAGGGCCAGACCGGTGGCCCCGCCGGAAATCAGCCCCCCGGGCACGATAAAGGCCACCACCCCCAGGGCCAGGATGGCGTTCCCCGCCACGATGAAGGGGACCTTCTTCCCCTCCTCTTTCCAGTCGATTTTCATCTCCGGTCACGTCCTTTCTCTCTAGCTTTTCCAAACAGAGCCAGTATACGCGATTTGACCCCATTTTTCCAGAGCGGGCGCCAAAAAAGAGGGGCTTTTTACCGATTTTGGGCCTCCGGTCTGGGCGGGCGGGGAAAATGGCCTGAAAAAGCCGCCTTTTCCTTGACAAACAGCGGCCGGTGCGTGTACAATCATCTTTGTGAAAGACGCTGAAGAGGAAGGCTGTGCGCCTCCCCACCCAGAGAGGGGCCCCTGTGCTGAAAGGGCCCTTGGGCGGGGCACATGGCTGCCGCCTTGGAGTTTCGCCGGGAGGACCGGCGGCGGGCCCGGCCCCGTTACGGCCGCAAAGAGGCGGGGGCCTTTGCGCCCTGCGCAATTTGGGTGGTACCGCGGAAACTGACAGCTTTCGTCCCAGAGTGGGGGCGGAGCTGTTTTTTTGTATGCCGCGGCCGCCGGCCAGGGGCAGACCCCTTCGGCGCAACCAACGAGAGAAGAGGAGCGAGTCGATCGTGAAATGGACTGGACTGAATCAACTGCGGGAAGAGTTTCTCGCCTTTTTTGAGGAGAAGGGGCACACCCGCCTCCCCAGCGCCCCGCTGGTGCCCCAGGGGGACAACAGCCTCCTGCTCATCAACTCGGGGATGGCCCCGCTGAAAAAGTACTTCCTCGGCCAGGAGACCCCGCCCAACGTCCGGGTCACCACCTGCCAAAAGTGCATCCGCACCCCCGACATCGAGCAGGTGGGCAAGACCGCCCGCCACGGCACCTACTTTGAGATGTTGGGCAACTTCTCCTTTGGCGACTACTTCAAGAAAGAGGCTATCTCCTGGGCCTGGGAGTTCATCACCCAGCGGCTGGAGATCCCGGTGGACAAGCTCTGGGTCACCATCTACCTGGACGATGACGAGGCCTACGACATCTGGACCAAGGAGATCGGCGTGGCCCCCGAGCGGGTGGTCCGCCTGGGCAAGGAGGACAACTTCTGGGAGATCGGCGCCGGCCCCTGCGGCCCCTGCTCCGAGATTTACTTTGACCGGGGCGAGAAGTACGGCTGCGGCAGTCCCGACTGCGGCCCCGGCTGCGAGTGCGACCGCTTCATGGAGTTTTGGAACCTGGTGTTCTCCCAGTTCGTCAACGACGGCGAGGGCAACTACACCGAGATGGAGCACAAGAACATCGACACCGGCATGGGGCTCGAGCGCCTCGCCTGCCTGATGCAGGGGGTGGACAACCTCTTCGAGGTGGACACCGTCCAGAACATCATGAAGCACATCAGCAAGATCGCCGGCGTCCACTACGGCGAGGACCCCCGCACCGACGTCTCCCTGCGGGTGGTGACCGACCACATCCGCTCCACCGTCTTCATGGTCTCCGATGGGGTGGTGCCGCAAAACGAGGGCCGGGGCTACGTGCTGCGCCGGCTGCTGCGCCGGGCCGCCCGCCACGGCCGGCTGCTGGGCATCGACCGGGCCTTCCTCTATCAGGTCTGCGACACCGTCATCGACGAGAACATCGGCGCCTACCCCGAGTTGGGCGAGAAGCGGGAGTACATCAAAAAGGTCATCCAGAACGAAGAGCTCCGCTTTGAAAAGACCATCGACCAGGGGATGGATCTGCTGGGCACCATGCTCGACCACATCAGCGCCGAGCAGATCAAAGCCGGCAAGGCCGTCCTCTCCGGGGACGAGGCATTCAAGCTCTACGACACCTTCGGCTTCCCCATCGACCTGGTGCGGGAGATCGTGGCCGAGCGGGAGATCGGCCTGGACGAAGCGACCTTCAACGAGCTGATGGAGCAGCAGCGCCAGCGGGCCCGCGCCGCCAGGGAGCAGATGGACACCATCGCCTGGTCGGAGGACGTCACCGCCGAGCTGGACCTGCCCCGCACCGCGTTTGTGGGCTATGAAAAGCTGGACGCGGTGGCCCGCCTGGCCTGCATCATCGCAGGCGGCCAGCTGGCTGACAGCGTCACCGCCGGCGAGCAGGCCACCCTCATCTTCGACACCACCCCCTTCTACGCCGAGAGCGGTGGACAGGTGGGGGACCGGGGCGCCATCACCGGCGAGGGGGTCGCCGCCCTGGTGGAGGGCTGCACCAAGTCCCCCACCGGCCAGTACCTCCACACCGTCACCGTGCAGTGCGGCACCCTCCACACCGGCGACGCCCTGCGCCTCTCGGTGGACAAGGACTACCGCGCCGCCGTGGCCCGCAACCACACCTCCGCCCACCTGCTGCAGGCCGCCCTGCGGGAGGTGCTGGGCGAGCATGTCCACCAGGCCGGCCAGCTGGTGACCAAGGACCGCGTCCGCTTTGACTTCTCCCACTTCTCCTCCATGAGCGGGCTGGAACTGGCCCAGGTGGAGGAGCTGGTCAACCGCAAGATCATGGAGGCCCTGCCCACCGACGTGCGGGAGATGCCCATTGAGGAGGCCAAGCAGCTGGGGGCCATGGCCCTCTTTGGCGAGAAGTACGGCGACACCGTCCGGGTCTGCTCGGTGGGGGATTTCTCCCGTGAGTTCTGCGGCGGCACCCACGTGAAGAACACCGGCTGCATCGGGCTGTTCAAGATCCTCTCCGAGAGCTCGGTGGCCGCCGGCGTCCGCCGGATCGAGGCCGTCACCGGCTTCGGCGTCATCCGCCAGCTCGACCGCGACCAGGAGGCCATCCAGCAGGCCGCCCGGGCCCTGAAACTGCAAAACCCCGCCGACTTGGTGGAAAAGGCCGAGTCGGTGATGGGCGAGCTCAAGCGCTGCGGCAAGCAGATCGAGGAGTTGGGCAGCCAGCTGGCCGCCATCCAGATGGACAGCCTCTTCGAGCAGGCCACCGAGGTGGGGAACGTGCGGCTGGTCAGCGCCTCATTCACCGGCACCGACGCCAAGAGCCTGCGCTCGATGGGCGAGCGGGTGCGGGACAAGGCGCCGCGGATGGTGGCCGTCCTCTCCACCGTGGTCGACGGCAAGGGCACCATCTGTGTCTCCTGCGGCAAGGAGGCCGTTGAGGCCGGGGTCCACGCCGGCAATCTGGTCAAGGAGATCGCCAAACTGGCCGGGGGCAGCGGCGGCGGCCGGGCCGACAACGCCATGGCCGGCGTCAAGGAGATCTTCAAAATCGACGAGGCCATCGCCCAGGTGCCCAGCATCATCGCCCGGATGATTGCCCACTAGCGCCTTTCCCGCCCCGCCTTTGACGGGATGCGGCGTCAGCGCTTACACAGAATCGCCCGGCGGGCAGGGGAGAGCCCCTGCCCGCCGGCAGAAGGGAGGAGTGCCCAGTGGATTGCCTTTTTTGCAAGATCGCAGGGGGGGAGATCCCCTCGAAAAAGCTCTATGAGGACGACTCGATCCTGGCCTTTTACGATGTCGATCCCCAGGCGCCGGTCCACTTTCTGGTCATCCCCAAAGCCCACATCGCCAGCTGCGACGAGCTGACCGAAGAAAACAGCGCCATTGTCGCCCACATCTTCGCCACCATCGCCAAGCTGGCGGGGGAGCTGGGGCTGAAAGACGGCTACCGCATCGTCAACAACTGCGGCAAAGACGGCGGCCAGACGGTGGGTCACCTGCACTTTCACGTGCTGGCCGGCCGCTCGTTGGCCTGGCCCCCGGGCTGATTGCCCTGCCCTTGCATATCCCTCGATTCAAAAGAGCTGGACGCGTCTGCGTCCAGCTCTTTTGCGCGCTTTTTACCCAATTCGCGGGTGCGAACCCCAAGTGCACACCCATTTGCCGGGAGGTTCGCACCGCAGAATACCGGCCTTTTGCGGTGGAATGGAGAGGTTTGGGAAAAATGGGATCTGCATTTGACAGGATTTTGTGGAAAGAGTATCCTAAAGAGGAAAGCAGCGTCTTGTTTTTGTGCTGTTTTGCTGTCGTCCCCCCACGCAGGGGACGTGGATTGAAAAAATATCGTAAAAGAGTTAAGCAAACAATGGTTACGTCGTCCCCCCACGCAGGGGACGTGGATTGAAAAACTTGTAAAATACGCAACTTGCGCAGATACCCCGGGTCGTCCCCCCACGCAGGGGACGTGGATTGAAAAGCTTGACTTGTCCGAATGGAACGTGTATTATAAGTCGTCCCCTCACGCAGGGGACGTGGATTGAAATCACTTCGGTGAGCCAGTCGCTGAGTGAATCGGTCAGTCGTCCCCTCACGCAGGGGACGTGGATTGAACTGGTATGTCCATGAAATCGCATGACCCCTCCCAGCGGATCGTCCCCTATTCGAGGACACAACCCAAAACTTTAGCGTCTGCACAGACACAGCCGCTGTGCAAACTTCCTATTCCAAAGCGCAACGCCCCACATACGCCTCACAACAAAAAGGAGCCGGAGCAGCACCTGCTGCTCCGGCTCCCTCTTTTTATCCACTTGATCTGTCAATTGAAGTTCAGACGATGACATTGCGGGGCTCTCCCCGGCAGAAGGCGGCGATGTTTTCCCCCAATAAGTCGACAAGGCGCTGGCGGGTCTCCAGCCCCTTCCAACCCATGTGGGGGGTGAGGACCACGTTGTCCAGGGTGTAGAGCGGGTTGTCCGGCCGGGGGGGCTCCTGCTCCAACACATCCAGTCCGGCCCCGGCAATTTGTCGGGCGGCCAGGGCCCGAATGAGGGCGGGCTCATCGATCAAAGCCCCACGGGAGGTGTTGATGAGAAAGGCGGTCGGTTTCATCTTGGCGAGGGCCGTCTCGTCGATCAGGTGGCGGGTCTGTTCGGTGAGGGGGCAGTGGAGAGTCACGGCGTCGCTCTCCTGCAGCAGGGTGTCGAGGGGGACATACCGCACCCCCTCCTCGTCGGGCCGAGGGGTGCGGGTATAGGCCAGCACTTCCATATCAAAGGCGTGGGCCAGACGGATGACCGCCCGGCCGATGTGACCGGCCCCGACGACCCCCAGGATCTTGCCGTTGAGCTCCAGGTGGTCGACCTGGAGAAACTGCTCAAAATTGCTGTGATCGCCCCGGCAGAGCATGGCCTGCTGCTTCTGCATGGAGGAAAAGAGGTTGAGCAGCAGCAAAAAGACGGTGTGCGCCACCCGCTGGGTGCTGTAAGCGGGGATGTTGCAGACGGTGATCCCCCGGGCTTTGGCGGCGGCCAGGTCGATGTTGTTGTAGCCGGTCCCCGCCTCGCAGAGGAGCTTGACCGAATCGGGGAACCGGCGGATGCTCTCGGCGGAGACGGGCATCTCCTTGGTCACCACAATGTCGTATCCCTGAATGCGCTCCAACAGTTGTCCCTCGTCGGTGGCGCCGTAGACGGTGACCTGGGAGGCGATGTGGGAGAAGTCGATCTTGCCGTCGTAGTTGATGCGGTCGGCGTTGAGGACCACGGTTTTATCCTTCACAAAAGTACCCTCTTTCTTTCTTTTTTACAGTTCGCCCCTGCCAAAACAGGCGCTTCATCTCTTCGGGAATGGGGCGGCAGGCAGGATAAGCGGGGTCGTGCGCCGACGAGCAGGGCGGCCCGACGAACCTACCGTGCAGCCGCAAGCCCTTGCGGGCACAGCGGGGAGTGCCAGAGGGGGAGTGGGGCCCCTTTGACTTGGATTTCGCCGCCTGCCTATTTTGCCCACCCTTCCCACCGAAAAGCGCGCCGTTGAGCCGTGGGCAAGGGGATGGTATGGGGGTGCGCAGCAGTCCGGCAATCGCCGCAGGACAGCCGCATTTCTGTCATTATACCACAGGTGGCCGCCGGCGGTACAGGGGGGAATAAAAGTCGCGCAAAAGGAAAAAATATACATAGAGAATGACCCTGAAACGGCCGCCGAAAAAGAGAACATGAACCCCCTGTGAACGCTGTCTGAAAAGCCGGAGGAGAAAATGAATTTTCCGTGATAAAGTGCCCCCATTTCTTGACAGGCCATGGGGAAACGATTACAATTGATTCAAGCAAGGTCGGCCCAATGCTGCCTCGGGCAGGGTGCCGTCCTTTCTTCTGTGGCTTATCCACCGAGTAATCAAGAGAAATGAGTGCGATCTGTAATGAAAATTCCCTTTTCTCCCCCGGATATCAGCGAACAGGACATCGCCAATGTAGTCGATGCCCTTCGTTCGGGTTGGATCACCACCGGCCCCAAGACCAAACAGCTGGAAAAGGACCTCTCCGCCTACTGCGGCACCGCCCACACCGCCTGCCTCAACTCGGCCACCGCCGCGCTGGAGCTCTCTCTGCGGGTGCTGGGCATCGGCCCGGGGGATGAGGTCATCACCTCTGCATATACCTACACGGCCTCCTGCAGCGTCATCTGCCATGTGGGCGCCACCCCGGTCCTCATCGATGTGGACGAGGGCAGCTACCACATGTCGGCTGCCAATCTGGAAAAGGCCATCACCCCGAAAACCAAGGCGGTCATTCCGGTGGACATCGGCGGGGTGCCCGCCGACTACGACGCCATCTTCTCGGTGTTGGAGGGGAAAAAAGACCTCTTCACCCCGGCTAGCGACCTGCAAAAGGCCATCGGCCGGGTGGCCGTGGTGGCGGACGCCGCCCACTCGGTAGGGGCCACCTACAAGGGCAGGCAGATCGGCTCTGTGGCCGACTTCACCTGTTTTTCCTTCCACGCGGTGAAAAACCTCACCACCGCCGAGGGGGGGAGTGCCACCTGGCTGGACTTTCCCGGCATCGACGGGGAGGAGATCTACCGCCAGTTCATGCTGCTCTCCCTGCACGGGCAGACCAAAGACGCCCTCTCCAAGACCAAGTTGGGCGCCTGGGAGTACGACATCGTCTCCCCGGCCTATAAGTGCAATATGACCGACATTTTGGCGGGCCTGGGCCAGAGCCAGTTGGAGCGCTATCCCCAGCTGCTGGCCGAGCGCCGCTCTGTGGTCGCGCGCTACGACGCCGCCTTTGCCGGCAAGCTGGAGATCATGCCCCACTACACCGGGGAGTACCAGTCCTCCGGCCACCTCTACCTGACCCGGATCCCCGGCTACAGCTTGGAAAAGCGAAACGCCCTCATCGAGCGCATCGCCGAAAAGGGGGTCGCCACCAACGTCCACTACAAGCCGCTGCCGCTGTTGAGCGCCTACAAAAACCTGGGCTTTGACATTGCCGATTACCCCAACGCCTACGCCCAGTTTATAAACGAGATGACCCTTCCCCTGTACAGCACCCTCACCGACGAGCAGGTGGAATATGTGATCGCAGCGGTCCTGCAAAGCCTTGAGGAAGATGTATGATACCAGGGAAACTGACGGGGGCGATGGACGCCCCCATCATCCACCAATACAGGGACAGGCTGCTCAAGAAAAAGGGGAGCCTTCTCTGCAAGCGGGCCTTTGACCTGATCGTCAGCGCCCTGATGCTCATCTGCCTGTCGCCGCTGCTGCTGGTGCTGGCGGTGGTCATCAAGTGCGACTCCCGCGGGCCGGTCTTTTTCCGGCAGGAGCGGATCACCACCGGCGGCAAGCCCTTTCGCATCTTCAAGTTTCGCACCATGGTGCAGGATGCGGACAAGTTGGGCAGCGCCGTCACCGCCCCCGGCGATAGCCGGGTCACCCGGGTGGGGGACAAGCTGCGCGTCTACCGGCTGGACGAGCTGCCCCAGCTCATCAACGTTTTTTTGGGGCAGATGACCTTTGTGGGCACCCGCCCCGAGGTGCCCCAGTACGTGGACGCCTACACCGACGAGATGCGGGCCACCCTGCTGCTGCCGGCGGGGATCACCTCCAACGCCAGCATCAAGTTCAAGGACGAGCAGACCATCCTCAACCAGGCCATGGAAGAGGGCTGCAGCGACATCGATCAGGCCTATGTCACCCGGGTGCTGCCCGCCAAGATGCGCTACAACCTGGAATACCTGCAAAATTTCGGCCTCGGGGAGGATTTCAAACTGATGTGGAAAACCGTCATGGGGGTTTTCTTTCACCAGGATTAAGACAGCAAAAAAGAGCGCGCGAACACCGTTCGCGCGCTCTTTTGTCGCCTGTTCCTCAGGCGCGGTAGAGGGTCTCGCCCTCGCGGATGGTCTCCACCACCCGGATGTCGCAGATCGCCATGGGATCCACCTCTATGGGGTCCTGGTCGAGGATGACCAGGTTGGCCAGCTTGCCGGGGGCGATGGAGCCCTTTTCGTCCTCTTCAAAGTACTGGTAGGCGGCGTTGATGGTCACGGCCTTCAGCGCCTCCAGGGGGGAGATGCGCTCCGCTTTTCCCATGTCGGCCCCCGAGAGGCTGATGCGGTTGACCGCGCACCAGACGGTGCGGAGCATATCCGGCTCCAAGACGGGGGTGTCCTGGTGGAAGGTGAAGGGGATGCCCGCCTTTAAGGTGGAGGCGGCGGGGGAGATGCGGGTGGCCCGCTCCTGCCCCAGGTTTTTTAGGTGGGTGTCCCCCCAGAAATAGGTGTGGGCGACAAAGTAGGAGGGCATCATCCCCAGCTCCTTCATCCGGGGTACCTGGTCGCCGGGGCGGACCGTCTGGGCGTGGATCATCACCGGGCGGCAGGTGTCTTTGTCCGGCAGGGCGGCCTTGGCCGCGGCAAAGGCGTCCAGGTACTGTTGCGAGGCGGCGTCGCCGTTGCAGTGGCAGAGCAGCTGCATCCCCTCACCCATGGCGATTTTGCAAAACCGCTCCACCTCGGCGTCCTTGTAGATGGGGTAGCCGCAGTAGCCGTCCCGCTCGCCCTCGTAGGGGGCGGAGAGCCAGGCGGTCTTGCCCTGGGGCGAGCCGTCGAGGAAGATCTTGTAGCCGCCGATTTTCAGCCGGTTGCGGTACTGGCGCAGATACTCGGGGTTTTCCTTGGCGATTTCCGCCTCGTCCTTCAAGTCGACATAGCCCACCAGGTCCAATTTCAGGCTGCCGTGCTCGGCCAGGGTGCGCAGCAGGGTGAAGTTCTGGTGCTTGACCATCCCCTCCTGGGCGGTGGTGATGCCGTGTTTGAGATACACCTCCTGCGCCTTTTCGCAGAGGGCCAGCATCTGCGCGAAGGTGGGGGCCAGACTGGAGGCGGAGGAGGAGAAGGAGATGAAGGCGTTTTCTTCCAGATAGCCGCTAAGCTCCCCGGTGGCGTAGTCCCGACCAATTTTGCCGCCCTCGGGGTCGGGGGTCTGGGGGGTGTAGCCGCCCTCGTTTAAGGCGATGGTGTTGGCCACCCCCATGTGGCCCGACTGGTGGGTGATGAGCACCGGCCGGGTGGAACTGACCTGGTCGAGCACCTGCCGGGTGGGGTGGCGCCCCTCTTCGAGGCGGTTGTGGTCGTAGCCAAAGCCGACGACCCACTGGCCGGGCTCCAGGTCCCCGCTGGCGACGGCCTCTCGCAGCCGCTGCACGATCTGCCGGTAGCTGGTGCAGTCCCCCAGGGGGACGGCGTGCAGGGTGTTTGCCAGCATGGAGAGGTGGCTGTGGGGGTCGATGAAGGAGGGGAGGAGGGTCTTTCCCTCCAGGTCCACCCGGCGGACACCGGCGTCGGCCAGCTGCTCCATGGCGGCGAGTGCGCCGGCCCCCAAAATGCGGCCGTCTGCCACCAAAACAGCCTCGCAGCGGCACTGGTCGCCGGGCTCCATGGTGTAGATGTGGCCGTTGTAGTAGAGCGTTTGTGACATATTGCGTTTCACCCTTCTTTTCTGTGCCGCCGGGAGGGGCGGCCGATATACAGTAGTCTAGTCTCCGGCCCGGAGAGATATGCCGGGCCGTGTTTTCTATTGTAGTGGGCGCTCCGGCGGCAGCTATGAAAAAATTGTAAATTCTGCGCGAAAAAAGGGACGCCCCCCTCGGCGGTCGAGAGGGGGCGTCCCCGGCGGTGGCATTGGGCGGGTGGGTCAGTCGGCAAAGACCAGGCTGTCGTCGCTCATCTCCTTGATGACGGCCAGGCTCTCCAGCCGGACGCCGGTTCGGCGCACCAGCTCCCCGCCGTCCTGAAAGCCCTTTTCGATGACGATGCCGCAGCCGGCGATGGTGGCGCCCGCCTGTTGCACCAGCTGGATGAGGCCCAGCAGGGCCTGTCCGCGGGCCAAAAAGTCGTCGAGGATGAGGATGTGGTCCCCCGGGTTGACAAACTTGCTCTCCACCTGAATGTCAAAGGTGGTGCCCCGGGTGTAGGAGGTCACCTGGGCGGTGAGGATGTCCCCGTCCAGGTTCTTGGACTTGGTCTTTTTGGCAAAGATCACCGGCACGTTGCCGAAGTGGCGGGCAGCGATGGCGGCGATGCCGATGCCCGACGCCTCGATGGTGAGGATCTTGCTGACCGGCACCCCTGCGAACCGGCGCGCAAACTCCGCCCCGATCTCGTCGAGAAGGGGGATGTCCATCTGGTGGTTGAGAAAGCTGTCCACCTTCAAAATGTGGCCGGGCTTGACCTTTCCGTCCTGTAAGATGCGCTGCTTCAAGAGTTCCATAGGCGTCTTTCCTCCTGCATTCCAATTTCCAAAGTACCACCAGGATACCACGGCGGCAGGACAGAAAGAAAGGGGCAAACTGCTCACAAATTTGTCGATTTTTCGGGGGCGGTCTGGCACCGTTGGCATCTGTCCCGAAAAAAAGGCGGCTGTTTGACAGCGGCGGGGCATTTCGACGGCAAACCGTTTCCGCTTTTGGGGCGGTTTTTCGCGCCTCCCCGCGCAAAGTGGGCAAAATGGGCAAGGGGGAGAAAGCGCCCTGCGCGCCGGTCTGCTATACTGAAAAAACAGAGAGGGGGGAGCGCCGTTGAACAGCGCGCGAAAACTGGCGGCAGAGGCGGTCGCCATCATCGAGGGGGAGCTGCAGCGCCGCATCCCGCTGGCCGAGTTGGCCGAGCGGCTGCACTACTCCCCCTACTACCTGCAGCGGGCCTTTGTGGAGGCGGTGGGGCTGCCGCCCGCCCGCTACGCCCAGCGCCGCCGGCTGACCGAGGCGGCGCTGCAGCTCTGCTACACCCGCCGGCCCCTGGCGGACATCGCCCTGGCGGCGGGGTATGAGAGCCAACAGGCCTTCACCGCCGCCTTTGCCGCCTTCTACAAGCAGCCGCCCCACGCCTTTCGGGAAGAGGGGCGCTTTTACCCCCTGCAGCTTCGCCATCGCCCCCGGCAGCTCCCTGCCAGAGGGACGCGGCGATTTGGCGCGGTGCGCCCGGCCCGGGAGGAGGACATCCCCGCCTGGACAGAGCTGGCCTTTTCCACGGTGGAGGGCTTTCCCCACCTGGAGGAGGGGTTCGGCCGCGCCCTCGCGGCGGCAGTGGCGGAGGGGCGGGCCTTCCTCCTGCCCACCGGGGAGGGGGAGCTGGCGGGGGCGGTGATCCTGGGGCGCGCGCCCGGGTGGATCGATTACCTGACAGTGTCGCCCCACTGCCGGCGGCGGGGGGCGGCCCGGGCAATGCTCCGCTTTGCCGCCGCCCGCTGGCCGGGCAGCCCCCTCTACCTGACCACCTTCCGCGCGGGGGACCGGGCCGATCCGGGCTATCGGGCCGCCTTTTTGCGCCTGGGCTTTGTCGAGGGCCCCCTGCGGGTGGAATTTGGCTACCCCACCCAGCAGATGATTCTCTTCCCCCCGGAGGGGAGGCGGCGGGATGGGTAAAAAAACCGAGGGGGCCAACCCCCTGGACCGGGTCTTCGGCCCCGCCGCCCTGTTGCGCTTTGCCCTGCCCACGGTGGGCACCATGCTGTTCATGGGGCTTTACACGGTGGTGGACACCCTGTTTATCGCCCGGCTGGTGGGGACCGACGCCCTCTCGGCGGTGAACATCGTCTGCCCGGTCATCAACCTGACGGTGGGGCTGGGGACCATGCTGGCCACCGGAGGGAGTGCCCTGGTGGCGCGGGAGATGGGGGCGGGAAACGCCCTGGCTGCCCGCCGCAAGTTCACCCTGCTGGCCCTCTTCGCCGGGGCCCTCGGGGTGCTGATCGCCCTGGGAGGGCTGCTCTTTTTGCCCTCCCTCATCCGGGGGCTGGGGGCCAGCGAGCGGCTCTACCCCTACTGCCGCGACTACCTGGCCGTCATCCTCCTCTTCACCCCGGCGGGGCTGGGGCAGGTGTTCTTTCAAAATCTGCTGGTGACGGCGGGCCGTCCCGGGCTGGGGCTGGCGCTCACCCTGGGGTCGGGCTGCGCCAACGCCCTGCTGGACTGGCTCTTCATCGTCCCCGGGGGGATGGGGGTGGCGGGGGCCGCCCTCGGGACGGGGATCGGCTACGCCATCCCTGTGGCGGCCGGTCTCTGGTTTTTCGCCCGGGACGGGGGGAGCCTGCGCTTCGCCCGCCCCGGCGGCGGGTGGCAAGCGGTGGCCGAGAGCTGCCGCAACGGCTGCAGCGAGATGGTGGGCCAGCTGGCGGCAGCGGTGACCACCTTTCTCTTCAACGCCGCCATGATGGCCCGCCTGGGGGAGGAGGGGGTGGCGGCCATCACCGTCCTCATCTACTCCCAGTTCGTGCTCAGCACCCTCTACATCGGCTTCTCCATGGGGGTGGCCCCGGTCATCAGCTACCAGTATGGGCGGGGGGACCGCTCGGCCCTGGCGAGGACCACCCGCCTGGCCCTGGGGGCGGTGGGGCTCTCCTCCCTGGCGGTGTTCGCCGCGGCCCTGCTGGGGGGCGGCCGGATCGCCGCCCTCTTTGCGGGGGAGGACCAAGCGGTGGCAAATTTGGCGGCAGAGGGGTTCTCCCTCTTTGCCTATTCCTTCCTCTTTTCGGGGATCAACCTCTTCTCCTCAGCCTATTTTACCGCCCTGTCGGACGGCAGGGCCTCGGCCCTGCTCTCCTTTCTGCGCACCTTCGGCCTGCTGGCGCCCGCCATCCTGTACCTGCCCCGGGTCTGGGGGAGGGCGGGCATCTGGCTGGCGGTCCCCCTGGCGGAGGGGGGCGCTTTCCTCTGCTCGGTATTTTGCCTCTGGCGGCAGCGCCGGCGGCTGGAGGGGAAGGAAAAGGCCCTGAGCGTGCCCCGCTGATCGACCGCCCTCATCCTTGCCCTCGCCCCCGTGCCCGACGGCGGGAGGGAGGGCGCTCGGACTGTCGGGGGAAAACAGGCGGCCTCTCCGCCCTTTTGGGAATCAAAAAGGGGCGCTCTGTTGTCCCTCCCCAGTTGGTGGGAGAGGGGCTCCTGCCGGACATCCAAAGGGCCGCGGGCCGGGCCCAATTCGCGCCGGTCAAGCTGTGGGACAACGGCTTTGCAGACAACGCCCCGCGGACCGGCCAATGCGACTGAAAAGGGGGCTGCAACTCTCCCCAGTGCCCTCCTCTTTGACCGGCACAAACCCAACATCAGCAGTCCCCGCCCCAGCTAGAAGAAAGGGCCTTCCGTCCCGAATAGAACGAGCGCCGCGCTACCCCCAAAATGGGGCGGCGCGGCGCTCGCGATTTTGCCGCCTATTTGACCCGGAAGTTCTTGGGCGCCCAGCGGTAGATGAGCACCAGGGCGGCGGCGGTGTAGAGGATGGTGGCCCCCAGCACGATGAAGGCAAAGCCGGCGGGCTGGCTGTCCAGCTTGAGACAGACAAAGCAGGCGATGTAGACCACCATGTTCAGCAGGGTGTAGAAGGGGTTTTTGATGTCCAGCTCGGCGGTGTAGGGCTGGAACACGTAGTAGAGGAACAGGTGGTGCACCGAGAAAAAGACGGCCAGCATCAGCACGGTGGCGCAGTAGGAGAGGATGTCCAGCGGGGGCCAGTTCAGCCCGGCCGCCAGCCCGAAGGAGAGGACGTAGAGGCAGATCCCCCCGGCGGTGATGAGGTTGAAGCCGCAGAGCCGCCGCAGCCGGATGCGGAAGTTGCGGAGGATGACCTCCTTTTGCCGGTAGAAGCCGTAGCGCAGCAGGCTGATGTCGCAGTTGTAGAACATGGCGCGGCAGGCCTGGTCGCCAATGGAGAGCAGATACATCAAAAAGACCATCAGCGGCAGGGACTGGGGGAGGTACCCCCCCAGGTTGCGGGCGATTTCGGGAAAGAAGAGAAGGCAGCCGAAGGAGAGAACGGCCGCCCCCGCCACCACCGCCAGACGGCGGCAGACCGGCAGGAAGAAGAGCCGCTTGTGCCGGTCGAAGAAGATGGCGTTGAGGTAGTCGTAACCCGTTTTTCGGTCGTATTTGCCGGTCTGCAGGGCGTCGCCCGCAAAGTCCTTGTCCCGCAGCTTGACCGACGCGAACTGGGCCTGGTTCGAGGCCTTTTTGGCGTCCAGCTGCACCTCGCTCAAGGGCAGGGCCTGCCGGGCAAAGGCGGGGTAGTTGCGGTAGCGAAAGAGGCTGTGGGCGGCCAGCGCCCCCAGCCCCAGCAGGGCGGCCCAAAAGAGGGGGGAGGCGACCACCCGCCCCACCGGGGGAATGGCCTGCAAGAAGGGCGGCAGGTAGGCCGCCAGGGGGATGAGGAGGATCAGCACCCACTGGTAGGCCATCTTCTTTTGGGTCAGCAGGCCGAAGCGGTCAAACAGCCAGAGCTGCACCCGCTCCCCGATCAGGTGGGCGGCCACCCACAGGGGGGCCAGCAGCAGCCCCCGCAGGACCCCAAAGCCGATGAGGGCCGAGAAGAGGGCGGTGACGGGCAGCAGGTAGAGGATGTCCATCAGGTGGGAGAAGAGGCCGTTGACCGGCAGGTATTCCTGCGCGGGCATCCCCATCAACTTGACGCAGGTGTACTTGACGGCGCTGGTGTCCCCGATGGCGGTCTTGATGAGGGCGCCCCCCACAAAACTCATCATCAGCAGAAACCAGAGAAAGGCGTCCACCCGCTGCTGGGGGGTGAGGGTTTCCATCACCACCGCCGCCGGCAGCCAGATGGCCAGGCAGACGTAGAGGGCCTTGTAGAGCACCTGGGTGCAGGCCTTGAGCAAAAAGGCCACGGCGCAGACCCTGTCTTTGAGGGAGCCCTCGGCATAGAGCCGGTCTTTGAAGAGCTTTCCCACCAGGGGCAGGCGCTGGCACCAGTAGATGAGGGTGTTGCCGGTCACCGCCGCCCCGATCTGAAAGCTCTGGCGAAGGGTGTTAATCATGGCCTTCCTCCTTCAAGAGCTCGACCACCCGGTCCTCAAACTCGCGGCTGTGGATGATGGAGGCGTCCACCGGCTCCAATTCGCCCCCGGTGAGGAGGACGATTTCGTCGCAGAGGTCGGTGGCCAGCTGCAGGATGTGGGTGGAGAAGACGATGATGTGCTCGTCCTTCATCTCCCGCAGCAGATTTTTCATCTCCAGCGCCACCACCACGTCGAAGGAGGTGAGGGGCTCGTCCAGCAAGATCACCGGCGGCTTGGCGATGATGAAGCAGAGCATCTGCACCTTGTTTTTCATCCCGTGGGAATAGTTTTTGATGAGGCGGTGCCGGTCCTCCGGGGCAAAGCGGATCAGGTCGAAGTAGTCGTCGATCCCCATGGAGGAGTGGATCTTCTCCCGGTTGATGTCCATGAAGAACTTGACAAACTCGTACCCGGTGAGAAATTCGGGCAGGATGGGGGTGGAGAAGACGTAGCCCACGTCCCCCTCCTGCAGGGGGCGGGCCCCCGCCTCGTCCACCAGCAGCGCCTGGCCGCCGTCCGGCGGGGTCTCCCCCGACAGGCAGTTGAAGAGGGTGGTCTTGCCCGCCCCATTTCGGCCCAGCAGGCCGTAGATCTTCCCCTTTTCAAAGGCGAAGTCGGCCCCCTTGAGGACCTGCTTCTCCCCAAAGGACTTGGTGATTCCCTGCAGTGTCAGCTGTGTCATCTGGTCTCCTCCTCCCCCAACGGGGGAAACACGGGTGTGATTTGGTCATTGTATTACTGGAATAATACAATGATACATAGCTGTGATTTGTTTGTCAATCCCCTTTCCGGGCAAATCGAGGGGGGAGGAGCACCCCTTTTTCGGGCGGCGGCCGCCGGGCAAAACCGCCCCCGTCCGGGCGGGGGGAAAGTCCCCCCCTTTTGCAGCGGGGAGGGGATGTGGTATACTGGTCGCAGAGCGGCTGTTATCTCGGGGATGGCCTGGCAGATGCGCAAACACCATTTGCCCCCTGCCCGCGGCCAAAACCCCACTGCGCCCCCGGCGCCGGCGATACAACAGTCCAAAAGCGGCGATGGTGCGGCCGGTGCGCAGGGCGGATGGGCGCTGTTGGCGCTTTTGCCCCAGCGCGCGGGCGATGCCGGTCTGCCCTTGTGGTTATCGCAAAAGGGCACCCCCACAGCCGCGGGGGAAGTTTGACGAGGGAGAGGAGAGAGCGAGATGGAGCGGACAAACCCCTATCTGTCCCTTTACAAGTGCTGCCGGCTCTGCCCCCGGTGCTGCGGGGTCGACCGGCTGGCGGGGGAGACCGGCTTTTGCGGTGCAGGGGCCACCCCCAAAATCGCCCGGGCCGCCCTCCATTACTGGGAGGAGCCCTGTCTCTCGGGCCAGGCGGGGAGCGGGGCGGTCTTTTTCTCCCACTGCACCCTGCGGTGCGTCTACTGCCAAAACGCCGACATCAGCGCCCGCCAGCAGGGGCAGGAGGTCAGCGAGGAGGAGTTGGCCCAGGTCTTTCTCCACCTGCAAGAGCAGGAGGCCCTCAACATCAACCTGGTCACCCCGGGGCACTACCTGCCCTCCATCCTCTGGGCGCTGGAATTGGCCCGGGCGCAGGGGCTCCACCTGCCGGTGGTCTACAACACCAGTGGGTACGAGCGGGTGGAGTGCCTGCGCCTGCTGCGGGGGAAGGTGCAGGTCTACCTGCCCGACTGCAAGTACCTCTCGGCCGAGACGGCCCGCCGCTATTCGGGGGTGGAGGACTATTTTGGGGTGGCCGTGGCCGCCCTGGACGAGATGGTGGAGCAGACCGGCCCGCCCCGGCTGGACGAGCGGGGGGTGATGACCGGCGGGGTGATCATCCGCCAGCTGCTGCTGCCCGGCCGGGTGGGGGAGGCCCAGCGGCTGACGGCAACTCTGCACGCGCGCTACGGCGACCGGGTCTACCTGAGTTTGATGAACCAGTACACCCCCATCCTCCCCCAGGTGGCGCCCTGGCCGGAACTCTGCCGCACCGTCACCCCCGACGAGTACGACCAGTGGGTGGACCATGCGGTGGACTGCGGGGTGGAAAAGGGCTTTGTGCAGGAGGGGGACACGGCGGAGGAGAGCTTCATCCCCCCCTTTGACGGCAGCGGCCTGCCCGCCTTTTTGCGGCGGGGGTGAGGGGCCGCCCCGGCCTGTCAAGTTTCTCTTGTGAACGGGGGAAAAAACTGCTATACTGGCCTTGCTTAAGCAGAGTAGGGGACCGCGCGTTAAGTGCCGCTCGAACGGGGAGTTGTCGGGCGGACGAAAAGGCGACTTGCGGTGCGGTCCCCGCATCCCGCTGCTGCACGGTGAAGGGGGGACGGGCCGGTCCCGTCCCCGCAATACGTTTCCCGGCCCCGGCTGCTCTCTCCGCCCGTTGGGGGGATGGCCGGGCCGGGGGGCACTCCTTTACGCGATGTGGCAATACCGGCTTGTACGGGGCGGCGCGCTTTGGCGCACCGCCCCTTTCTGCTGTCAAGAAAGGAGTGTGTGTCCCATGCAGGAGACAACCAAGACCAAAAACCGATTTCGGCTGGCAGCGAGGGAGTTTCGGACCCTGTCCAGCCTGGCGGGGGCGTCGATGATGACCGCCCTCAACGTGGTGCTCAGCTTTTTCACCCTTCGTCTCTCCGAGCTGCTCAAGGTGGGTTTCAGCTTTCTGGCGGTGGCGGCCACCGGCTTCCTCTACGGCCCGCTGCTGGGGGCGGCCGCCGGGGGAGTTGGCGACATCATCAAATACCTCATCCATCCCGACGGGCCCTACTTCATCGGCTTCACCTTCAACGCCTGCCTCTCCGGCTTTCTCTACGGCCTCTACCTCTACAAAAAGCCGGTGAAACTCTGGCGGGCGGTCTGCGCCAAACTCACCGTCTCCCTGGTCATCAACCTGGTGCTCAACCCCCTGTTTCTCTCCATCCTCTACGGCAAGGCCTTTGTCCTCATCTCCACCGTGCGGCTGACCAAACAGCTGGTGATGTTCCCGGTGGACACCGCCCTGCTCTACGGGATGTTGCGGCTGCTGGAACGGGTGCGGGTGAGGCAGACGGGGGGGAGCCTCTCCCGGTAGCACAGTTGAAGCGGTTGCGTGCCTCGGTAGCTCAAAGCCCAAAATCGAATATTTGCTCTCTTACGATTTGGGGGTATAGCCCACCCGAGAAAGCGCCTGAATAGAATCTAGGAGATTAACGGGCCGGTCCCGTTTTTTTCTGCCAAGAAAGCCCTGAAATCCTGTGATTTCAGGGCTGCTTCTTTGTATTGACTGGCTTTGGGAGAAAGGTCCCTCTCCAGCTTATCTGTGTAGAGGGAACTGCTCTCTCCAGCGGACTTGACAGTACCATAAGAGGGGGGAAGGCCTGTGCCTTCCCCCCTTTTTATCGCTTACCCCAGCACCTGCAGCGGCCCTTGGGCCCAGTTGCCTGCCAGGTCGCGCACCTTCAGGGTGTAGCGCCCCGGCGGCAGGGAAAAGCGGACGACACCCTCGCCCTCCGCGTGGGGCTGGGGGGCGTAGACCTCCCCCGTGGGCGCGCAGGCGACGGCGGAGGCCCAGTCCACCCCCGAGCCGCTGTCTTGCAGGGCAATCAGGGTGTCGCTCCCCTCCCGCTCGACCCAGAGGAGGGCGGGGGCCTCGGTGTCCAGGGCGTCCACCGCCACCGAGGTGGTGGCCAGGCGGCTGCCGGCCGCTGCCTCCACCCGATAGGTGCCGTTTTGCCGGGCGGTGGCCAGGTAGAGGCCGTCCCCCTGGGGAGCAAAGTCCACCGCCCCTCCCTGGGCGTCGATCAGCCGCACTCGGTCGGCGGTTCGCCCGCCCAGCCGCACGGCGATGGTGGCGGCGTTGGCCGGGTCGCTCACCTGGGCCTCTGCCGACTGAATGGCGGGGGGCAGGGCCTGCCAGACGGCGGCGGTGAGGGCGCCTACCACCAAAACAGCGGCCGCCGCTGCCCAGCGGGGCACCCGGCGGGCCGGTTGGGGGGCGCGGTTTGCAACCCGCACGGCCACCCCCAGGGGCAAAACGGTGAGCAGTCCGCCCCTCAGGGCGGTGCGGAGAGCGCCCTGCGCCTCCCGCAGCAGCCGCTGCACGGTGCTCTGGGAACAGCCCATCTCCCGGGCGGTCTCCGCCAGCTTTTTGCCCTGGTAATAGCGCAGCTGCACCGCCTGGCGCTGGCGGTCAGGCAGGCTGTCCAGGGCGGCCCGCAGCCGCCGCTGCCGGTCGCTGCGGTCGGCCTGGGCCTCGGGGCCGTTCTCCTCCGGCTCGGCCAGGGTCAGCAGGGCCTGCTCCCCCTCGGTGGGGCGCTTCTCCCGCCGCAGCACCGCCAGGCAGGCGTAGTAGGTGGTCTTGTTGAGGTAGGCCACCACCGCCTTGCCCGAGTGGATGTTCCCCATCGACCGGAAAAAGGCGAGATAGCTCTCCTGCACCGCTTCACCGGCCAACTCCGGGTCCTTTAAAATCCCCAAAGCCCGGCTCTTTTGCAGGGGGGCGGTGGCGTCGTAGAGGGCGCGAAATGCCGCCTCGTCCCCCTGGCGGGCCGCTTCCAGCCACTGGGCAAGCTGCCCGTGCGTTGCCTTTTTCACCTGCTGTTTCCCCCTTTTTCGACAAGTCGGTTTTCCCCATTGTAACAAATAAATTTTTCTTTTCAAGTTGTGACCACTTTTCCCCCAACCGTTTCTCTTAGAAAAAAGAAGGGGAAAATCGACTTTCTTTCGCTGTCTGTGCGGGTTGGAGAGAAGGACCGAGCCTCCCCGCCACACGAACAGAGAAATATTGGAAAAGGGGAGAATGGGCAATGAGAGAGCGAAAACGGCGGAAGCTGCCAAAAAAATTGGCGGCAATAGGTCTGGCAGCCACCCTCTGTCTCAATTTGACGCCGGCCTGGGCAGTCGAAGGGGGGGAGGACCCTTCCGGCGGCGACAGCTCCTCGGAGTTTGTGGGAAGTTTTGATTTACAGCAAATATTTGGGCCTGGCGCTTTAGAGCTGACGGACAATCACATGCTGCTCGCCAGTACCACCGGCGGCTATCCGTGGCAAACAGCACATTGGAATTCAGGTCTCTGGATCAACCAGTCAGCTCTCTCGAGCAAAAACAAAATATCTCTCCAAGCGGATTGGGAGATAGAGACCAGCTACACGCTGCAGCCCGACAATGCCACCAACTGTGTCGGCAGATATGGTGTGACGGGTACGGCGGGTGGTGATTGGCTCGCCTTTGACGCCGGGTTGTTGGGAAGCTCATACAAAATATATGCTGCCCGTTTTACTGGGAGCAACTGTACAGAGTATCTCTCTACAAAAGAACTTTCTTCCAGTTCTCTGACGGGTGCAAAGGTGCAAAAATTGCGCTACGATGCTTCTGCACAGACATTTTATATATCCTTTGACGGTGTGGAGGTCTCCTACAAAAATCAAATTGTCAAGACGGCCACCGCCAGTCTCTCTGTTTTTGGACAGATTGCCTTTAGCAAAAGCGCAAGGGTGCCCAATGCGACCATCAACGCGGATTTTCTCCAAGCCCGCTACACCCACTACACCCCCCAGTTCGTGAGCACCGAGCTGCTGGACAAAGACGGGAACACCATGACCGACGAGGAAAAAAAGGCCCTAAAGGACGGGGACGTGGTCACCGTTCGCGCCACGGTGAAGAACACCCACCCCGACGCGGGGAAGGAGATCGTCTACGACCACCTGACCCTGGTGCCGGGGGACGACGAAAAGGTCAAAAAGTACCCCACCGCCGGGCTGGACATCCTCACGGGAGCCGACCAGACGGTGACGGTGGACGGCAAGGCAGTGACAAACGCCTCCGGGCAGCCCTACGACGTGTCGGGGGAGGGCATCCCCTTCGGCTGCACGGCGGCGGGGAACGTCATCACCTACAAGGCAAAAATCAACAACCCCGACGGCAAGTCCGTCACGGTGGGCCAGCGGATGAGCGACGACTTCTTCGACTCCAAGCAGTATTCAAGTGCCGAGCTGATCCCCGCCCAGCCATTGGTCCCGGCCGACCCGGAGAAGCCGGAGGGGGAGGCGGGGAAGGACTATCACTACACCCGCACCAGCCCCAACGAGAACGGGTGGAACAACTCGGACGTGGCCATCACCTTCTACCCCGGGGACTTCAACCAGTTCTACATCAAGGATCCGGAGGAGGGGACGGTACACGCCACCCTCACCAGTGAGAAGGAACCCCTGCTCTATACCGACGAGACCGAGACGCCGGTGGCGTTGCAGGCGGAAAACAGCAAGAGCGGGGCCAAGTCGGTGCGGAACGACGACGTCATCAAGGTGGACAAGGTGCCGCCGACCCTGACGGCGGCCAGCCCGGCCCCCGCGCTGTTTGGGTTCCGGCGGGCGGCCGCTCCGGCTTCGTCGGTGACCCTGGCGGACAACCTCTCCGGCATCTGGAAGTTGGAGCGGTACGACACTGCTTCCAAGGAGTGGGTGGCGGCCGAGACCTTCGACCTGCCCACCGAGGGGGCGGAGAAGGGCAACGGCAAGGCCAGCGAGAGCGCCTCCATCGGGCAAAACGGGCTCTACCGGGCGGTGGACGCGGCGGGGAATGGGGGGGAGCCCACGCCGGTCTCCTTCAACGCCCCGCCCAGCGTCACCCCGGCCGACCCGGAGGCCCCGGAGCTGGAGCCGGAGGAGGAGACCGACGAGGGGGGCCTGCGCCACGCCGCGGCCAGCGACAGCATGAGCGAGTACATCGACAAGGCGGCCCCCCTCTACGGCGGGCGGTTCACCCTGGAGGACGCGGCGGAGCTGATGGCCCAGAGATACGGCTTTGCCTCCAACGTGGAACGGGACGACAGCCTGAACTACACCTATGCCATCACCCAGAAGGGGGCGGACGTGAGCGGCCAGGGGGTGGACACCACCCAGGCGGGCAGCTTTGTGGTGGTCTGCACCGCCACCGACGCGGACGGGAACACCACCACCCTCTACCTGACCGACACCCTCATCGACCCGGACGCGCCGCCGCTGGTGGAGCGGCAGGAGGAGGGGACCCCGCCGGTGGGCCCGCCCTTTGACCCCCTGAAGCCGGTGCCCCAGCCGGTGATCAAGGAGGATCCGGAGACCGGGCGCTACCACGCCTATGTCTACGAGCAGATCGCCGAGGGGGTCAGGGAGCCCGGGGCCTATGGCGGCAGCCTGACGGGGGCGACGGCCCAGCAGATTTTTGCCGGGCGGTACGGGTTTGTGAGCCAGCAGGGGGACGGGGAGCTGAGCCTCTCGCCCATCTGCGTGACCCAGGACGGCAAGGACGTGAGCGCGGCGGGGTACGACACCGCCAAGCCGGGGAGCTGCGTCATCAGCCAGACGGCCACCGACAGCCGGGGGAACAAGACCACCGTCTACCTGACCTACACCTTTTTGCCGGTGGGGAGCCCGCCCTGGGTGGCCTACGACCCCAGCGACCCGACGGTGGAGCCGGGGAGTGAGCTGGAGGAGCCGGAGATCGTGGAGGACTGGCAGAGCGGGACCAAGTACGCCACGGTGACGGACCGGCTGGTGCAGACCATCACCGACCCGCCGCTGTCGGACGGCTGGCTGGACGGGGAGGAGCTGCGGGCCTTTCTGCAGAGCCGGTACCAGTTCACCTCCGCCCAGCCGGACGGGATGCTAAAAGAGGTGCGCTTTGCCGTGAGCCGGGACGGGAAGGCGGTGGAGGGCATCGACACCACCCAGCCGGGAGAATACCTGATCGCCTACACCCTGGAAGACTCCGCTGAAAACCGCACCTCCCTCTTTTTGCAATATCAGTTAAAACCCGGCGCGGCCGGTGACCTGGCCCCCGACGGCAATTCGTCGGGCGGCGCCACCCCCTACACCGGGATGGACGGCGGCAGCGGCCACGGGGCGGACGGGCACTGCCCCATCCACTGGCTGGCCCTGCTGGGGGCCCTCTGCACCCTGCTCTACTGGCTGGGGCGCAAGACCTTCCTCGGCCGGGGGAGACACGGCCTCACCCTCTGGGACGCGGTGCTGTTGGCCCTGGCGGGCGGCTGCGCCGTCTCCCTGGCCTTCCTCGCCCGCTGCGGGCTGGATGTGCCCGCCCTCCTCTGCTGGGGCGGGGTGATCTTCATGGCCTTGTGGAACCTCTCCGCCGAGAAAAAGGAAGAGGAGAGGGAGGGGGAAGCCCTCTGATTTCTCCGCTCGGGCCAACCGCTGTCAACGGGTAAAAGACCCCTCCAATATCCTTTTCAAAGAGGTCGCTGCCAAAAAGCAGCGGCCTCTTTGGCGCAATAAGAGCCGGCCGCACCCCCGCTTTTCCCCATCGCCACGGCATGCCTCTCGGCGGGGATGGTGGCTGAGCGTTCCTGCCCGGCCATCGCCCAGTGGCCGGCCCCAGTCTGCGCCATCCGGGCGGAAACCCGACCTCCCGACCCTGTCCCCGTCGCCGAAAGGGCACATCCCCCTGCGGTCTCCTCCTCCGGCTCCAGCGCCGGGGCCTGGAGGGATGACGCTGGGCAAGGTGAAAGTGTTGGCGGAGAGCGGCGCGGGCTTCCCTGTACGCCCCACCGCCTCCACGGAGAGGGAGGGGAGTCTTTCGGCCCAAAAGAGGAGCGCCGCCGGGCAGCCTGTCACAGGCTGCCCGGCAGCGCTTTTGGACCCTTTGCCTCCCGCGATCCTCCCCCTTCCGCACAGGGGCAGACCCCCGCCCATGCCGTCTGCCCCCAGAGGGCCAAGCACCCCTCATCCCCCCTTTCCAAAAAAGGCCGCCGCCAGAGGGCAGCGGCCTTTTTTGGCGCGGGGACAGCTGATCCGCCGTCCCCCTCATACCTCCCGCTCCCGGGAAAAGACCTCCACGAACCCCTGTGCCGGGGGGGAGAGGGGGCGGTTTTTGGCCCAGACGGCGGCGATTTGGGTGGTGAGGGCCGGGTCGTCGATTTCCCGGCAGCTCACCTGCAATCCCTGCATGATCTTGAGGGCCGAGCGGGGCACCAGGGCGACCCCCAGCCCCGCCCCCACCCACATGAGGGTGGTGCGGGCGTCGTCGTTTTTGCAGAGGACGGTGGGGGCAAAGCCCGCCGCTGCGCACTGGCGGGCGATCAGGTCCTCAAACCGGCGGTAGAGGATGAGGGGTCGCCCCTTTAAATAGGTGAGGGAGAGCGCCCCTTCACCCGGCCAGGGGTGAGCGGGCCCGGCCACCGCCACCATGGGCTCGGGGGACAGGTAGCTGCAGTGAAACCCCTCGGCCTGAAAGGGGGTGCGGGCCACCGCTACCTCAATGATGCCGGCGCGCAGCAATTCCAGCAGTTGGTAGGTGTTTCCTTCGTGGAGGGAGAAGTCCACGTCGGGGTAGAGGGCGTGAAATTCGCGGATGCGGCTGGAGAGCAGGGCGCTGCCCGAGGAGGAGACGGTGCCCAGCCGCAGGGTGCCCCGCTTGCCCACCGCCAGGTCGGAGAGCTCCTTGCGGGCCACCCGCGCCATCTCCAAGATGTTGGCAGCCCGGGGGTAGAACAGCTCGCCCGCGGGGGTGAGGGTCACCTTGCGCGCCCCCCTTTCAAAGAGGGTGAGGGAGAGCTCCTCCTCCAACAGCTTGAGCTGGTGGCTCAAGGGGGGCTGGGTCATGTGCAGCCGCCGGGCGGCGGCGGAGATGGTGCCCTCCTCCGCCACGGCGACAAAGGCGGACAGCTGTTTTAACTCCAACAAAACGACCTCCTCATCCCCCGCCCTTCCGGCGGGGCAAGCTATACGGGACTTGAATGGAAAATATACAAATAAAATCCTTTTCATATAGCTGCGCATTTGTTATTATAATAACAGTTTGCCGGGGATTTGCAACAAACGGCCAGGCAAAACCCGAAAAAAGTGGGGGAAAACATCTTGCTGAAATTGGTTCGCTATCTAAAGGAATTTCGGAAACAGGTCATCATCGGCCCGCTTTTCAAGCTGACCGAGGCCATCTTCGAGCTGATCGTGCCGCTGCTGATGGCCAAGATCATCGACGACGGGGTGGCCCGGGGCGACCTGCCCTACGTGCTCAAGACCGGCGCGGTGATCGTGCTGCTGGGGCTGGTGGGGCTGGGCTGCGCCCTCATCTGTCAGTACTCGGCCGCCCGGGCCTCCCAGGGGGTGGGCACCCGGCTGCGCCACGACCTCTTTGCCCATGTGGGCACCCTGTCCCACGCCGAGATCGACAAGCTGGGCACCTCGACCCTCATCAACCGCATCATCAGCGACGTCAACCAGTTGCAGGTGGCGGTGGCAATGCTCATCCGCCTGGTGATCCGCGCCCCCTTCCTGGTCATCGGCTCCACCGTCATGGCCATCTGGCTGGACTGGAAGCTGTCGCTCATCTTCCTGGTGGCGGGGCCCCTGGTGGCCCTGGTCCTCTACCAGGTGATGAAGCGGACCATCCCCTTTTACCGCACCATCCAGAAAAAGCTGGACCGCATCGGCCTCATCACCCGCGAGAATCTGGAGGGCGCCCGGGTCATCAAGGCCTTCTCCAAGCAGGAGCACGAGAACCAACGCTTCTACGCGGCCAGCGACGACCTGGCCCAGTCCTCGGTGCGGGTGGGGAAGGTGTCCGCCCTCTTGAACCCCCTCACCTCCATCATCGTCAACTTCGCCATCATCGCCATCCTCTGGTTCGGCGGCTTCCGGGTGGACAGCGGCGCCCTGACCCAGGGGCAGATCATCGCCCTGGTCAACTACATGACACAGATTCTGCTGGCCCTGGTGGTGGTGGCCAACCTGGTGGTCATCTTCACCAAGGCCTCTGCCTCGGCCAGCCGGGTCAACGAGATTTTCGAGACCGAGCCCTCCATCCTCCCCGGCGGGGAGGAGAGCGGCCTCTGGGGGGCCGCCAAGGTGGCCTTTGAAGGGGTGTCCTTTGCTTACAGCACCGGTGAAAACGCCCTGGAGGGGATCGACCTGACGGTGCAGCCGGGGCAGACGGTGGGGATCATCGGCGGCACCGGGGCGGGCAAGTCCACCCTGGTCAACCTGATCCCCCGCTTCTACGACGCCACCGCCGGGCGGGTGCTCATCGACGGGGTGGACGTGCGGGCCTACGACACCGCCGCCCTTCGCAAAAAAATCGGCATCGTCCCCCAGAAATCGGTCCTCTTCACCGGCACGGTGCGGGAAAACCTGCGCTGGGGAAAGCCCGATGCCAGCGACGAGGAGATCGCCCGGGCGCTGGACATTGCCCAGGCGGCCGAATTTGTGGCAAAGCTGCCCCAGGGGTATGACACCCCCATCTTGCAGGGGGGCAAGAACCTCTCGGGCGGGCAGCGGCAGCGGCTGGCCATCGCCCGCGCCCTGGTGGGGCGGCCGGACATCCTGATTTTGGACGACTCCTCCTCGGCCTTGGACTACCGCACCGACGCGGCCCTGCGCGCCGCCCTGGCGGCCCAAGCGGGGGAGAGCACCGTCTTTGTGGTCTCCCAGCGGGCCAGCGCCATCCGCCATGCCGACGTGATCGCGGTCCTCGACGACGGCCGCCTGGCCGGGGTGGGGAGCCATGAACAGCTGTTGGAGAGCTGCCCGGTCTACCGGGAGATCTGTCTCTCCCAGCTCAGCGAAGAGGAGGTGAGCCGCTGATGGCGAAAATCAGGCAGGAGGACCGCACCCCGGTGCTGGGGCGGATCCTCAAATATCTAAAACCCTATTGGTGGCTGCTGACCCTGGCCCTTCTCTGCGCGGTGGCCACCGTCACCTGCACCCTCACCGGCCCGGTGCTGGTGGGGCGGACGGTGGACATGATTATCGGCCCCGGGCAGGTGGATTTCACCGGCATCCTGGGGATGGCCGGCTGGCTGGCCGGGGTCTACGCCCTGGGGGCCCTGACCCAGTGGCTGATGACCTACTGCACCAACAAAATCACCTACCACACCGTCAAGGACATTCGGGTGCAGGCCTTTTCCAAGCTCTCCACCGTCCCCCTGCGCTACATCGACGGCCACTCCCACGGCGATCTCATCACCCGGGTGGTGTCGGACATCGACGTGATCTCCGACGGGATGCTCCAGGGCTTTTCCCAGCTCTTCACCGGGGTCATCACCATCCTCGGCACTCTGGCGTTCATGCTCTCCATCAATGTGAAGATCGCCTTGGTGGTGGTACTCATCACCCCCCTCTCCCTCTTTGTGGCCAGTTTTATCGCCAAGCGCTCCCACAACATGTTCCGGGAGCAGTCGGCGGTGCGGGGCGAGATGGGCGGCTACGTGGAGGAGATGCTGGGCAACCAGAAGATCGTCAAGGCCTTTGGCCGGGAGGCCGCCTCGCAGGAGAGATTTGACGAGATCAACAGCCGCCTCTACGACTGCGGGGTGAAGGCGCAGTTCTACTCCTCCCTCACCAACCCCTGCACCCGGTTTGTCAACGGGGTGGTCTACGCCGGGGTGGGGATCATCGGCGCGGTGGCGGCCATCAACGGGGCCATCACCGTGGGCCAGATCAGCAGCTTTTTGGCCTACGCCAACCAGTACACCAAGCCCTTCAACGAGATTTCCGGGGTGGTGACCGAGTTGCAGTCGGCCCTCGCCTCGGCCCGCCGGGTCTTTGCGGTGCTCGACGAGCCCAGCGAGTCCCCCGACGCGCTGGAGGCCGCCCGCCCCGCATCCTGCGAGGGCCGGGTGGCGGTGGACGGGGTCTCCTTTGCCTACGAGGCGAAAAAGCCCCTGATCGAGGACTTCAACTTGCAGGTGGAGCCGGGCCAGCGGGTGGCCATCGTCGGCCCCACCGGCTGCGGCAAGACCACCCTCATCAACCTGCTCATGCGCTTTTACGACGTGGACAAGGGCGCCATCTCGGTGGACGGCAAGGACATCCGCGACTACGCCCGGGGCTCCCTGCGGGCCTGCTACGGGATGGTGCTGCAGGACACCTGGCTCTTCACCGGCACAGTGCGGGAAAACATCGCCTACGCCCGCCCCGACGCCAGCGAGGAAGAGGTGATCGCGGCGGCCAAAGCGGCCCACGCCCACAGCTTCATCAAGCGGCTGCCCCAGGGGTATGACACCGTCATCTCCGAGGAGGGGGGGAGCATCTCCCAGGGGCAAAAGCAGCTGCTCTGCATCGCCCGGGTGATGCTGACCTCGCCCCCGATGCTGATTCTGGACGAGGCCACCTCCAACATCGACACCCGCACCGAGATCCGCATCCAAAAGGCCTTTGACGAGATGATGCGGGGGAAGACCAGCTTCATCGTGGCCCACCGGCTCTCCACCATCAAAGAGGCCGACCGCATCCTGGTGATGCGCGACGGCAGGATCGTGGAGCAGGGCAACCACCAGTCCCTGCTGGAGAAGGGCGGCTTTTACGCCGAACTCTACAACAGCCAGTTTGCCGGGGCGGAGGAGTAGACCGGACAGACCGCCCGTGGGGGCGCAGCCAAACAGGGGCTGCGCCCCCTTTTGCCGCCCTGGAAAAAATCGACCCTTGCCCGGGGAGGGGGGCGGGTGTTACACTGGCCCAAAAGGGGTTGTCCAACCAGGTCAAGCGCCGCGGGGCGCGCTCTGGTATCCTGTGAGAGGGGGGAAGAGAGATGGAGCTGACCGAACAGACCGCCGCCGTCCAGCGGATGCAGGACTACATCCGCCGCTGGGCGGGGAGCGACGAGTTTTCCCTGGAGGGGATGTATGCCGCCGCCGGCTATTCCCGCCGGCACGCCGACCGCCTCTTCAAGGAGCTGCTGGGGCAGACCCCGCGGGAGTACCTGCAGGCCGTGCTGCTGACCCAGGGGGCCGCCCGGCTGCGGGACACCCGGGATCCGGTGCTCGACATCGCCCTGGACAGCCGGTTTGCCAGCCACGAGGGGTTTACCCGGGCCTTTGAGAGCCGATTTTCGGTCGCCCCGTCGCGCTACCGGCGCTCGCCGTCCCCCATCCCCCTGTTCGTACAGTACCCGATCAGGGACTATCAGGCCCTGATCCGCCGCAAGGAGGAATGCCAGATGAGCGAAGAAATCAAGATGTGTACCGTCACCGTCCAGGAGAGACCCCGCAGAAAGCTGCTCTACCTCTGCTCCAAAAAGGGGAAGGACTACCTCTCCTTTTGCGAGGAGATGGGCTGCGAGTGGGAGGGGCTGCTGAACAGCATCCCCCAGAAGATGGACACTGCCGCCCTGTTGGAGCTGCCGCCCCAGCTGGTGAAGGAGGGCTGCTCCAACATCGCCGCCGGGGTGGAACTGCCCCTGGACTACTGCGGTGAGGTGCCGGAGGGGTATGCGCTGGCCCAGCTGCCGGCCGGGGCCCTCTTCTACTTCCAGAGCGAGCCCTACGACCGGGAGGAGGACTTCTGCCTGGCCATCGAGTCGGTGCAGCGGGCGGTGGAGCGCTACCGCCCCGAGCCCTTCGGCTACCGCTTTGCCCCGGAGAGCGGCCCGTCCTTCAACTTCGGCGCCGAGCAGGAGACCGGCGCCCGGGTGGCGGTGCCGGCGGTAAAACTGTAAAACGCGCGTCCAAAAAGGGGAGCGGCGCG
>NZ_WWVY01000009.1:250841-267365 GCF_009876955.1 Bittarella massiliensis (ex Durand et al. 2017)
GCGCCGCTCCCCTTTTGCAGCCGGCGAAACATCAGCCCTGTATCTCCGGCGAGAGGAGGGCGGAGAGGCTCTCCTCCTCCCCGCAGAGGGTGAGGGTGTCCCCCTCTTTGACCAGGGTGCCGCCGCTGGGGACCACCGTCTCCCCGGCGCGGAGGATCTCCACGATCAGCACCCCTTCGGGGAGGGGGAGATCGGCCACAAAGCGGGGCGCGCCCTGTAACAGTGCCCCCGCCGGGAGCTGCACCAAGCGGGCGGCGCCGGTCTCCTGGTAGTCGGTAAAGGTCTCCAGCACCGTGCCGTCGGGGTCCACCAGATCCAGCTTTTTGGCGGCCCAGGGGATCAGCGCCCCCTGCACCGTCACCGAGGAGAGGGCCACCACGAAGATGATGTGAAAGATGTCCCGCTCCAGCCCCGGGGCCCCGGCCGCCACCACCAGGGAGAAGACGATGGCCGCCGCCCCCCGCAGCCCGGCGACGCAGAGGAGGAGCTTCTGCCGCCAGGGCATGCGAAAGGGGGCCAGCAGCAGAAAGACCGCCGCCGGCCGGGCGACGAGGGCCAGAAAGAGAGAGATGGCCAGCCCGGCGGGGAGGACCCGCGGCAGTCCGCTGGGGAAGGAGAGCAGCCCCAAGGTGAAGAAGATGGCGATTTGCAGCAGGGAGGTCGTCCCGTCGAAGAAGTGGACCAGGGGCCGCTTGTGGGGGATGGGGGCGTTGCCCAGCAGGATGCCGGAAATGTAGACGGCCAGGTAGCCGTTGCCCCCCAGAAGGCCGGTGAGGGCGTAGATGAGCAGGGCCAGCGCCAGGGTGAAGATGGGCTGCCAGCCCTCGCTCTCAAAGCGCAGCCGCTTCATGAGAAAGACCGCCGCCGCCCCCAGGGCGAACCCGCAGAGGACCCCGCCCCCCACCTGTGCCAAGAAGAGCCCGGCGAGGGACCCCTCGCCCCCCTTGAGGGAGAGGATGGCCACCGTGAGGATGTAGGCGAAGGGGTCGTTGCTGCCGCTCTCCACCTCCAACAGGGGGGCCAGCCCCCCCTTGAGATTCAACTTGTGGGAGCGCAGGACCGAAAAGACCGAGGTGGCGTCGGTGGAACCCACCACCGAGCCCATGAGCATCCCCTCCCACCAGCTCATCCCCAGGGCCAGGTGGCAGAAGAGGCCGGTGAGGGCGGAGGTGAGAAAGACCCCGGCGCTGGAGAGGAGGATGGCCCGCCCCGCCACCGGGCGGGCGGTCTTCCAGTTGGTGCCGAAGCCGCCGTAGAAGAGGATGGGCACCAGGGCGAGGGAGCAGAGCTGTTCGGCCATGGCGGCGTCGGCAAAGGGGATGCCCAGGACCCCGTCTGAGCCGAAGAGCATCCCGATGAGGGAGAAGAGGGCCAGGGCGGGGATGCCCAGCCGGTGGGACAGCTTGGTGCAGAGGGCGCAGAGGGCGATGGCCAGGGCCAGCGCCGCCAGCAAGAGGGCGTTTGTCGTCATGGCAGACCTCCTTTACAAAAGGGGTGGACGGGCGAGATACAAAGAAGGCGGGGCCCCCGGAAGGGGCCTCGTCTTGTTCTTCTATCTCCAGTATACTGGGAAAAGATGGAGAAATCAACTAAATAGAGCTGGTTATTTTCTGGAAAAAGAGGGACAAAAGAGGGCCACGCAGGCGGCTTCTGCCCTCTGCGCGGCCCCCGGTGGGCGGCTATTTGGCTGGGCGCTCGGGGGGGATGCGCTCCCACAGGGCGACCGTCACCCGGTCCCCCGGCTGTTTGCCGATGGCGGCGCGAATGTCCTTTCGCAGCCCCAAAATGTGCCCGGGCGTGCCCATGCGCACCAGACTCCCCTGGTAGGGGTAGCCGTCAAAGGTGGCGTGCACCGGCACCCGCAGCCTGCCGAAGGCCGCCTTTACGTCAAAGGGGATCTCCACATAGGCGCCGTCGAGCCCCTCCACCTTTTGGATGACCGCCTCAAAGCGGTAGACGGGTGGTTTCATCGCTCTCGCCTCCTCCCCCAAAGGGTGCCCCGGAGCGGGCGCACCCAATCAGAGGGGCAGGTCCCGCCGGGAGAAGACCCAGACGCCCAGCCCGTAGAGGAGGGCGCCCAGCGCCGCCAGTACCGGCAGCCCCCAGAGGGCCGAGGATTCGCCGGCGATGAGGCCGGCGGGGTCAAAGAGGGTGAAGAGGTTGGCGTACTTGAGATTTTCCAGCTTGCCGCCCATGTTGGAGAGCATCTGCATCAGCAAAAAGAGGACCGGGACGCCCGCCCCCAGGAGGGAGGCGGTCCGCCCCTCGTTGCAGAGGCAGGAGGCAAAAAAGCAGATGCCGCTGATGGCGAAGTGGAGGAGGAAGAGCCCGGCGTTGAGGAGGAGAAAGGCGCTCACGTCCAGCTCGCCGGGGAAGAAGAGGTGGGCGCAGAGGACGCCCAGGCCGGTGCAGTAGCCGATGAGCAGGGCGGTGCCGGTGAGGAGGACCGAGGCCTGGGTCAGGGCCACCTGGGTGCGGGAGGAGGGGGCGGCCAGCAGGTAGGCCATGGAGCCCCGCTCCACCTGGCGGGCCACCAGCCGGTTGGCGGTGATGGCCTCGTACACCAGGGGAAAGGCGAGCAGCAGCATGCCGTAGAGGTAGGTGGAGAGGAAGCTGACCAGGGTGGTGCCGGGGTTCTGCATCCCCACCATGGCCATCAACTGGGGCATGGAGTCGGAGAGCTGTTGGAGGATGTTCCCCATCTCGGGGTCGAACATGGTGGTGATCATGGAGATGTAGAGGGAGAGCACCGCGGCGAAGATGACCAGCAGCTTCCAACTGGAGCGGTGCCCCTCCCGAAACAGTGACAGGCGCATTACTTTCCCTCCCCGTAGTAGTGGAGGAAGAGCTCCTCCAGCGTCAGGCGGACCTCTTCCAGCCCGGTCACCGGGTGGCGGGCCAGGGCGGCGGTAAAGGGCCCGAAGGGACCGGCCACCTCCACCGTCACCCGCCGCCCCTCGGCGCCCTTGACCCCGGGCGCGTCGGCGGCAAAGGCGGCGGCCTCCCCCTCGCTTTCAAAGGAGACCACGTAGGTGCAGCGGCGGTCGGCCTTGAGCCGGTCGACCCCCTCCACTGCGGCCAGCTTTCCCTGGCGGAGGATGCCCACCCGGTCGCAGGTGCGCTCCACCTCTTCAAACATGTGGGAGGAGAGGAGGATGGTCTTGCCCCGGGCCTTCTCCTCCAGCACCAGTTCGATGAAGCGGTTTTGCATCAGCGGGTCGAGGCCGCTGGTGGGCTCGTCGAGCACCAACACCGCCGGGTCGTGCATGAAGGCGCAGACGATGCCGACTTTCTGCTTCATCCCCTTGGACATCCGGCGGATGCGCCCCCGGGGGTCGAGCTCGAAGCGCGCCATCAGCGCCTCGGCGCGGGAGAAGTCGGACACCCCCCGGTAGCGGGCGAGGAAGCGGAGAAATTCCAGTCCGGTCATCTCGTCGGGGAGGGCGATCTCCCCGGGGATGTAGCCCAGGTCCTTTTGGATCTTGGGGGACTGGGTGAGACAGTCCAGTCCGCCGATGCGGCAGGAGCCGGACTGGGGCCGGCTAAAGCCCATCAGGTGGCGGATGGTGGTGGTCTTCCCGGCGCCGTTGGGCCCCAAAAAGCCAAAGGCCTCGCCCTGTGCCACCGAGAAGGTGAGGTCGAAGACCCCCCGCCCCCGGCCGTAGTCCTTGGTCAGCCTGTCGATTTCAATGGTGTTCATCTCACTGCTCCTTCTGCCGCAGCTCCAGCCACTCGGGCTTGTAGAAGTGGCGGCGCATCAAATCCAGGGCCCGCAGGTACTCTCGGCTCAGCTCCTCCAAATCGCCCGTACGAAGCTCGCCGTGCAGCTTGGAAAAGCCCTCCGCGCTCCAGAGCACCAGGTCCAAAACCAGCTTGGGGTCCACATCGTCGCAGAAGCGGCTCCAGTCGGTCTGGGCGAGGATCTGCCCGGCGCTCTGGTCGATGAGGGGGTCCCACACGGTCCCCAGGGCCCGCAGGACGGTCTCGTCCTTCTCCACCCGGGACTGAAAGAAGAAGGCGAAGAGGGCCGGATGCTCCCCCATCAGGGCCAGCTTTTCCAGCGCCGCCCTCTCCAGCAACTTAAAAAAGTCGCGCTCCTGGGTGATGGCGGGAGCGCGCAGCCGCTCGCTCACCAGGTCCAGGGCGTACCGGTAGAGGTAGAGATAGAGCCCCAGTTTGTTTTCAAAATAGTGAAAGAGGAGCCCCTTGGAGATGCCCGCCCGGGCGGCGATGTCGTCGGTGACGCAGTGGCGGTAGTCGCCCTGGGAAAAGACCTCCATGGCGGCGTTGACGATCTGCATCTGCCGGCTTTTTGGCAGGGCAAAAAATCTGGGATGCAAGCGGCGTCCCCCTTTCTCGCGCGGCGTCGGTCGGCCGGCTTGGCTCCCATTATAGCACGTTGACCGGATGGGACAACCCCCCTGTCAAATTTGAAACAGGGGGGACTTTTGACAAAAAAGCCCGCGCCGGGCGGAGGGCCGCGGCGCGGGCGAGAGAGAGGGGAGGAGGCCGAAAGGCTATTTGTCGAACTCGGGGTTCATGGCGTAGAAGTTGCGGCAGTCCAGGTTGTCCTGCACCACCCGCAGCGCGTCGCCAAAGCGCTGGAAGTGGACCACCTCGCGCTCCCGCAGGAATTTCAGCGGGGCGATGACGTCGGGGTCGTCCACCAGGCGCAGCAGGTTGTCGTAGGTGGTGCGGGCCTTCTGCTCGGCGGCCAGGTCCTCGAAGAGGTCGGTGAGGGCGTCGCCCTTGGACTGCAGCACCGCCGTGGTGAAGGGGAACCCGGCGGCCGCCTGGGGGTAGACGCCGGTGGTGTGGTCCACAAAGTAGGCGTCAAAGCCCGCCTCCTTGATCTCCTCCATGGAGAGGCAGCGGGTCAGCTGGTGGACGATGGAGCCGATCATCTCGGCGTGGGCCAGCTCCTCTGTCCCCACGTCGGTGAGGATGCCCTTGCACTCTTTGTAGGGCATGGAGTAGCGCTGGTTGAGGTAGCGCATGCTGGCGGCCAGTTCGCCGTCAGGGCCGCCCAACTGGGTGATGATGACCTTGGCCATCGCCGGGTTGGGCGTTTTGATCTGCACAGGGAATTGCAGTTTTTTCTCATAAGTCCACATCGGTCAGTCCTCCAAATCCCAGGGCCACGGGTCATCGATCCAGCGCCAGCTGGAAAACTGGTTGCCGGCAGTGGTGAGCGGGCCGAATGCTTGCTCGTAGGCGTCTACCGCCTTTTTGCGCAGGGCCTGCTGGTCGCCGTAGAGGCGCAGCGCGGCGCTGTCGCGGGGGTGGGTGTCCAGGTAGAGGGCGCATTCCTGGATGGCGAAGTCGCTCTCCCGAATGACCTTCATCAGCTTTTCTTTTTCTCTATTCATCGCGATGGCACCCCTTTCCGGAAAACGGCTTGTCGAGGGCGCCAAAGAGGGTGCCGCGGCAGAGCGCAGTGGAGGGGGTGTACAGCTTGGAGAAGGATTGGTCGGGAACATAGCCCATCGCGGGCTGCTGGGGGCATCTGCCGCCGGTTTCGCCGGTGCAGCCCCCGCCGCAGTCGCCGCCGCAAGAGCCGCAGCCCTTGGCGTGGAGATTGTTTTGGTACATTGCAGTTGTCTCCTTGTCTGTTGAGAGTAGAGGGCGGCTCTCCGCCGTCCCGTTTTACACTATGGCGTTTGCCCGGCCGCCGTTCCGCCCCGCCCTGCCCCCGCCAAAATGCGGCCGCCCTTTTTTCGGGGAATGGCTGCGAAAGGCGAGAAAATGGTGTATAATGAAAAGCCATGGCGGGCAAAAATGCACGCCGTGGTTTTGAACAGATACAAAAGAGGGGAGAAGTGTAAAATGACTCTCATTTCGGCCAATGCCCCCCTGCCGCTGCAGGGGACCTACAACACCCGCGATCTGGGCGGCTACCCGGCGGGCCCGGGCGCTGTTTGCGCCGGGCGCTTTCTGCGCAGTGACCAGCCCGCCGGGCTGGGGGAGGGGGACTTAGAGGCGCTGTACCGGTACGGGGTGCGCCTCTCCATCGACCTGCGCTCGGGGGAGGAGTGCCGGCGCGCCCCCAGCAGTCTGCGGGGGTACCAGGACATCCGCTGTGAGGAGGTACCGCTGCTGGACAACCTCCAATCCAGCCTGGCGGCGGGGGAGACCGCCGGGCTGCCCGACTCCATGGGGGCGCTCTACGTCTCGCTGCTGCGGGAGAGCCAGCCCTCCCTCGCTCGGGCCCTCTCGCTGATGGCCGGCTGCCGCGAGGGCTGCGTCCTCTACCACTGCACCGCCGGGAAGGACCGCACCGGCGTCCTCTCCATGCTCCTGCTCTCCCTGGCGGGGGTGGAGGAGGCGGTCATCGTCGCCGATTACGCCGCCAGCGAGGCCAACATGGCCCCCTTCTTTGCAAAGCAGCGGGCCGCGCTGGAGAAGTTGGCCCCCGGCGGCATTCCGGAGGGGGCCTTCTCCTCCGCCCCGGAAAACATGGAGATGGCCCTGGCCGAACTCCGCCGCCAGGGGGGAGCCGAGGAGTACCTGCGGACCATCGGCCTGACCGGCGGCGAGATCGGCGCCCTGCGGGCGCGGCTGCTGGCAGAGTAGGGGCGGCCCGGCCGCCCGAGAAGAGAAGAAGAGAAGAGGAGTTGTTGCAAGATGGCTATTGAAGCAGTGCGGGCCTACCTGAGCGCCCTGGGGCGGGAGGGGGAGATCTTGGAGTTCCCGGTTTCCAGCGCCACGGTGGAGCTGGCGGCCAAGGCGGTGGGCACCATTCCGGCGCGGATCGCCAAGACCCTGTCCTTTGTCTGGGGGGAGAGCGCCCTCCTCATCGTCGCGGCAGGGGACGCCAAGGTGGACAACCGCCGCTTTAAGGACACCTTTGGCTGCAAGGCCAAGATGCTCGCCCCCGACGCGGTGGAGGAGCTGACCGGCCACGCGGTGGGCGGGGTCTGTCCCTTTGCCCTGGCGCGGGAGGACATCCTGGTCTGCCTGGACGAGTCCCTGCGGCGCTTCGAGACGGTCTTTCCCGCCTGCGGCAGCAGCAATTCGGCCATCGAACTGGGGTGTGACGACCTCTTTTCGCTGGCCAAAGCGGAAAAGTGGGTGGACGTCTGCAAGGGATGGCGGCCCGAAGAGGGCTGACGGAGACGAAAAGGGAAAAAGGGCCCCGGTGCATTCAGCGCCGGGGCCCTTTTTTGGCTGTGGGGGCGGGTCAACTGTTTTTCATGACCACCGTCTCGACGATGTCCGCCACGTGTTCGCAGGCGTCGCAGCAGCTCTCCAGTTGGTCGTAGAGCGCGCTCCAGGCCAGCAGGGCGGCCGGTTCGGCCGCCTCGGTGTAGAGCGAGCGCACCGCCTGGGTGTAGAGCTGGTCGCCCTCCCCCTCCAACTCGTTGACGGCGACGATCTTTTGGTAGAGGGTGGGGGACTTGCGGAAGTGCCGGAACTCCTTCACGACCTCTTCCAGGGCCTGGCAGCAGCGGCCGACGAGTTCGCCGAAGCGCACCGCCTGGGGGAGGACGGCGGAGATGTTGTACATGTAGGCGCGCAGGGCGACCTCTTCGATGTTGTCGGTGACGTTGTCGATCTCCTGCGCCAGGGCGGTGATGTCCTCCCGCTCGATGGGGGTGATGAACTCGTGGAGGAGTTTCTCCATCATCTCGTGCTTGACCAAGTCGGCCCGGTGCTCCACCTGGTGGAGCGAGGCCAGCTGGTCCTGCAGCGCGGCGGGGTCAAAGTCGGCGAGGATGGCCTGCAGCAGCCCGGCGGCCTCGGTGCAGTGGGCCACCTGGCGGCAGAGCAGTTCAAAGTAGTCGTTTTCTCTCTTGTGGGCCATGGAAAGTCCCTCCTTTTTGGTTTCGCGCGGCGGCGCGGTCAGAAGATCCAGATAAAGAGCTTGGCCATCAGGTAGCCGATGAGGCCACAGCCGGGGAAGGTGAGCACCCAGGTGAGGAGCATCTCCTTGACGACCCCCCAGTTGACCGAGGAGAGCCGCTTGGCGGCCCCCACCCCCATGATGGCGGTGGTCTTGGTGTGGGTGGTGCTCACCGGCACCCCGGTCAGGGAGGAGAGGAGCAGGCAGCCCGCGCCGGCCAGGTCGGCGGCAAAGCCCTGGTATTTTTCCAGTTTGACCATGTCCATCCCCACGGCCTTGATGATCCGCATCCCGCCGATGGAGGTGCCCAGCGCCATCACCAGGGAGCAGAGGATCATCATCCAGAGGGGGATCTGAAAGCTCTGCGCGTCCCCCTGGCCGCCGGCCAAAAAGATGCCCAGCATGAAGATGCCCATGAACTTCTGCCCGTCCTGTGCGCCGTGCATAAAGGCCATGGCGGCCCCGCCGCCGATTTGGGCCCAGCGAAAGGGCTCCAGGGTCTTTTGGCGGTCGGCGCGGCGAAAGAGGAACTCGATGGCCTTGGTGCACAGCCACCCCAGGGCAAAGCCCAGCAGGGTGGAGAGGACCAGCCCGTAGAGGACTTTGACCCACTCGCCGCCGTTGATCCCCGACAGCCCCCCGTGCAGGGCGATGGCCGCCCCCGAGAGCCCGGCGATGAGGGCGTGGCTCTCGCTGGTGGGGATGCCGAAGGCCCAGGCCGCCGTCGCCCAGGTGACGATGGCAAAGAGGGCGGCGCAGAGGGCGATGAGGGCCTGGTGGGGGTCGCCGCCGAAATCCACCATCTTGTAGATGGTCTGGGCCACGGTGGCGTTGAGGGCGGTCATCACCAGCACCCCCAAAAAGTTGAAGGCGGCCGCCATCCAGATGGCGTGGCGGGGTTTGATGGAGCGGGTGGAGACGCAGGTGGCGATGGCGTTGGGGGCGTCGGTCCAGCCGTTGACCAGAATGACCCCCAGGGTGAGCAGGACGGTGATGAGCAGAGGCGGACTGGTGACGAGCTGCTGTAAAAAGGCGGAGAGGGAGACGGTCATAAAAGGGGCCTCCTTTGGCGGATCATCGAAATCGGTTTTCTCTTTTTTGGGGGAAAACCGGCCGTTGAGATGGCACCATCAGTATAGCATCGGCCCACAGGGGCGGCAATCGGAATGTAAAAAACAGGAGATGTTTGTGTAAAATCGACAAGGGGGTGTGCACAGGGTCGGGTTTTCTTTGACAACATCCATCAGCTTTGAGGATGGGACGATAACGGGGACTTTACACAGACCTTACAAAAGGGTAAAAAATGGTGTCAAAAGGGTTAAAATCGGCCCGCCGTCCGGGACAGGAAAGGGGGGATCCGGTATACTAAAATTGGAAAGGATGACGGACCCGACGACTTTGCAAGGAGGGACGACAATGAGACATTTGAGAGCGATGGGCGGGGTGCTGTTGGCGGCCGCCCTTCTCCTGGCGGGGTGCGAGCCGCCCCCTTCCGGCACGCCGGAGGAAGAGGCCCTGCGCGCCGAGAGGTTCCCCGAGAAAGTCAGCGCCGAGTGGGTGGAGGCCACCTACTTGGAGCCCTATGGCCGGATGCTCTGCGGCCTGCAGGGGGACTGGACCTCGCCCGAGCAGTTGAAGGCGGACGAGGTGCTCGCCTGGAGCTTTTACTACCCCCAGTACCCCGACGCCGGCCGGGAGCCGGAAGGGGAGAAGTACGGCGAGGGGATATACAGCCAGGAGCCCTACGGCTACCTCTTTTCCCAGGAGGAGGTGGAGGCCTATACCGCCCAGCGCTTTGGGATGACGGCAGAGCAGACGAGGGCGGCGTTTTCCTACCTGCCGGCAAGAGGGGCCTATGCCATCCTCCCCTACGACAAGACCGAGCAGTATGTGACCGCCCTGGACCGCTTCGACATCCGGGGGGACACCATCGACATCGAGTTCTTCATTTTTAAGAGCCAGGACGGCACGCCCCAGGGCAAAAAGAGGTTGACGGCCCGGGTCGCGGAGGACGGCGGCTTTCGGTATCTCTCCTGCGTGGAAATCGACGGCTAGACAAAGAGAGAGCGGGCTGTCTTATGGCAAGACAGCCCGCTCTCTTTTATTGGCGGATAGCCGGTCACTCCTCCCGGTTGAGGGAGCTCTCCAGGGTGCTGGAGGAGACGATGCCCTTGGTGGCGTCCAGCTTGACGGTGGTGCCGCTCTTGAGGGTCTCGGTGCAGCCCGCGGCGTCGATGAGGACGGGGATGTCCAGCGCCGAGCCGACGATGCCGGTGTAGCAGTCGTCGAACTTCTCCTCGGTGATGATGCCGGAGGCCATCTTCAGCAGGTGGAGGATCTTGGGGGAGGTCTCGGGGATGACCAGGATGTCGTCCTGCTTGAACTTCTGCAGGGCCTCGTCCTCGTCCTTGCAGACGCAGAGGTTGCCCACCACCTTGCCGTCGCTGATGCCCTTGCCGGAAATCAGCACGTCGCCCACGATGTGCACCTTGAGCAGGTTGGTGGTGCCCGACTGGCGCAGCGGGGTGCCGGCGGTGATGACCACCAGGTCGCCGTCGCGCACCAGCCCGGCGCCCTTGGAGGCCTCCACCGCCAGCTCAAAGAGGTCGTCTAGGTCGTCGCACTCGGGCAGCAGCAGGGGGGTGACCCCCCAGGAGAGGTTCATCTGCCGGCAGACGGTGCCGGTGACCGAGCAGCCGATCACCGGGATGGAGGAGCGGTACTTGCTGACCATCCGGGCGGTGGTGCCGGAGTTGGTGACCACGATGATGGCCTTGGCCTCCAGGTCGTAGGCCGAAGTGCAGGCCGCGTGGGAGATGGCGTCGGTGATGTTGAGCTTGTCGGAGATGGCCCGGGCGCGGAAGCGGTTGTCGTAGCGGATGTCCTCCTCCGCCCGGCAGGCGATGCGGGCCATGGTCTTGACCGCCTCCACCGGGTAGTTGCCGGCGGCGGTCTCCCCCGAGAGCATGATGGCGCTGGTGCCGTCGTAGATGGCGTTGGCCACGTCGGTGGCCTCGGCGCGGGTGGGGCGGGGGTTTTGCATCATCGAGTCGAGCATCTGGGTGGCGGTGATGACCTGCTTGCCCGCGTTGTAGCACTTTTTGATGAGCATCTTTTGGATGACCGGGATCTCCTCCAGGGGGATCTCGACCCCCATGTCGCCCCGGGCCACCATGATGCCGTCGGACACCCGCAGGATGTCGTCGATGTTGGCGACCCCCTCGGCGTTTTCGATTTTGGAGATGATCTTGATGCTCTTGCAGCGGTGTTTATCCAGCAGCTTGCGGATCTGCAGCACGTCGTCGGCCGAGCGGACAAAGGAGGCGGCGATGAAGTCGAACCCGGCGCGGATGCCGAACTCGATGTCGTCGGCGTCCTGTTCGGACATATAGGGCATGCGCAGGCTGACGCCGGGGAGGTTGATGCCCTTGTGGTCGCCCACCGGGCCGTCGTTCTGCACGGCGCAGGCGATGTCGGTGGCGTCGGTGGAGAGGACCCGCAGCTCCACCTTGCCGTCGTCGATGAGGACGGTGTCGCCCGGCTTCAAATCCCCCGGCAGCCCCTGGTAGGTGACCGAGACGATGTTCTCGTCCCCCTCCACCTCTCGGGTGGTGAGGACGAAGTTCTGCCCCTTTTTCAGCTCGACCGGCCCGGACTTGAAGCACTTGGTGCGCACCTCGGGGCCGCGGGTGTCCAGCATGGTGGCGATGGGCAGGTTGAGCAGCTCCCGCAGGGCCACCAGCTTTTCGAGCCGCTTGGCGTGCTCCTCGTGGCTGCCGTGGGAGAAGTTGACCCGGGCCACGTCCATTCCGGCCTTGATCATATTTTCCAATACGCCCTCCCGGTCGGTGGCCGGGCCCAGGGTGCAGATGATTTTTGTCTTTCTCAAAGTGCATCGCTCCTATCTCTCTGGTGATGGTGACAATCTGCTTGTTATTATAGTACCCCGCAAACAAAAAGGAAAGCGCTTTCTTTTTGTTTTTGGCGGCAGAGGGCGGGGAAGATGAGAAAACGATTTGACAAAAGAGCGTTTTTTGCAAGGGGGAAGGGGGGCCGTTTTCCCCCGCGGGGGACGGGAGAAAAAAGTGCGGTACAAAGACCGTTTGCCGGGCATTTTTTGTTGACTTGTGAAACCTTCACTGCTATTATGAGGAATAACGGCCTGTGATGAGAACTGGGATTTTTGGAGGGGTAAAACAAGATGTGGCTCAAACAGCTTTACAATGACAAACTGGGGAATATGACCGTCAAACAGGTGCTGGTCAAGACGATTTTGATGTTTATCGCGGCGGCGGTCTCGGCCTTCGGCGTGGGGCTGTTTATCTGCAGCGGCCTGGGCAGCGACCCCATCTCCGTCTGGCTGGACGGGCTGGACCACACCTTCCACTTCGGCATCGGCATGGCCTCGACCATCAACAACAACGTGACCCTGGTGGTGGCCATCCTCTTTGCCTTCAAGTACATCAACGTGGGGACGGTCATCAACTCCGTCTTCTTCTCGGTTGCCCTGGGCCTTTACGAGCCCTTTATGCGCAGCTTTATCGCCGCGCACAACAACCTCTGGGTGCGCAGCGCCTACATCGCCCTGGGTCTTGTCTTCATGATCTTAGGGCTGGCGCTGGTGGTCTCCCTCCGCTTTGGGTTCGGCAACACCGACTCCATCCTCTTTCGCATCATGGACAAACACCCGACCTTTCAGTACCGCTTTATGAAGATCGCCCTGGACGGCTGCTACATCATCGCCGGGTTCCTGATGGGCGGGGTGGTCAGCGTGGGCACCATCATCGCCTTTGTCCTCACCGGCCCTGGGATCAGCGCCTGTGTGCCGGTCATCGACAAGCTCATCCTCACCCCGCTGGGGGTCGGCGACCACCACAACCGCGAGATGAACAAGTGCTCCAAAGAGGCCGAGGTCATCGAGGTGCCGGTGGAAGAGACGGCGGAAGTTTTGAAAAGCGAAGACTAGAGGCGATCCCTCCCGGGCGGACCGGGAGGGATTTTTTGTCGCCGTGTGGCGGGTGACCGTTTCGCGGCGGACCCCGATGGGGAGGGGTGCGGATTTGAAAAGCGGAGCGGAGCAAAGGGGCGGGGCGCCCCTCCGGCCGTTTCGCGGCGGGGGGAGGGCCCTCTCCCGGCAGCCGTGGCCCCCCATTCGCCGCCTGCTGCCGGCGCAGCGGATGGAGGGAGCTGTCGCGCGGCCGCGCGACGCTGCGTTTGGAGGCAGCGCCAGTCAAAGCGGGGAGGGGACGCCGAAAAAAGAAGGGGGCGGCCCTTGACAAAGGGGGAACGGTCCTCTATAATGAACATTGTTCATGTTGGAGGTGGTGCAGTGCATCCGGCGGTGACTTCTAGAGAGGCCATTTTGGCTGTCAGCAGAGAATCGATCATGAAAAAGGGTTGGACGGCCCTCAACATTCGCTCGGTGGCCGCCGCCTGCGGCATATCTGTCGGTTCGGTCTACAACTACTTTGGCTCCAAGTCCGGTCTGGTGGCCGCGACCGTCGAGAGCATCTGGGGCGATATTTTCCGACTGCCGGAACAGGGGGAGGGCTTTGAGGACTTTTTGTCCTGCATCCGCTGGATCTACGGGCGGATCGGGTGGGGAAACCAGACCTATCCCGGCTTTTTCGCGCTGCACGCCATGCGTTTTTGGGGAGAGGATAAGGCCGAGGCCAAGCGGCTGATGGCCCGGACTTGGCAGCACATGCAGGAGCGCCTGAAGGCGGTTTTGGAGGGCGATAGACAGGTGCGCCCCGACGCTTTTGACGAGACCTTCACCCGCGACCAGTTCGTAGAGCTGGTTTTCTCCATGATCCTGGCGGCCCTGTTGCGGGAGAGCGACGGGCAGGCGGCCGCCCTGGAAGTGATCAGACGGGCCATTTACTGACACAAAGCTCCCCGGTACGGCGGGGCTTTTTTGAGGGTCAATATGAACAATGTTCATATTGAGGGCAGGCAGCATTTGAGGGGGAAGGACCCCGCCGTCGGTTTTCGCCTGGGCCGTGCTGGGGCGCGCCCTTGTTGACGCTGTTTGAGAGCGATCTGCTCTTGAAATAGAATTTTTATAGCCGAAAGGAAGAGGTATTTTGCAGGCAATCATTGAGACGATTTTTGATGTGGTGTATCTGACCCTGGTCATGACCGTGGGGATCGCCATGGCAATCAAGAGCGGGGGAGAGAAGCAGTGTCGACTGTTTGGCATCATGGCCATTGTGCTGGGGGCGGGGGACTCGTTTCACCTTGTCCCCCGCATGATTGCCCTCTGCACCACGGGGCTCGACCAATTTGCCGTGGCCCTGGGGGTTGGAAAATGGGTGACCTCCATCACCATGACCGTCTTTTACGTCCTTCTCTACTACGTCTGGCGCAACCGCTACCACATTGTGGGAAGGAGGGGAACGACGGCCGCCGTTTACCTCCTGGCCGGGGCGCGGATCGCCCTCTGCCTGTTCCCGCAAAACGGGTGGCTGAGCGCCTCGGCCCCCCTGTCCTGGGGGATCTACCGCAATCTCCCCTTTGCGGCGCTGGGTCTCCTCGTCATCGCACTGTTTTACCGCAGCGCAAAAGAGGCGGGGGACAGGGCGTTTCGCTGGATGTGGCTGACCATCGTCTTGAGCTTTGGCTTTTACATCCCGGTGGTTTTGTGGGCCGATGCCGTGCCCGCCATCGGGATGTTGATGATCCCCAAGACCTGCGCCTACGTATGGACCGTCCTCATCGGCTACCGGGCCATGAAAGAGGGACGGCAGGCCGACTGACAGGGGGTGTCCCCGCTGCGCGCCCGCCTTTTTGAAAGGCCCCCTTCGCTTGGGCCGGCGCGCGGAGGGGAGCGGCGGAGAGGGGATGGAAGGGACGAAACCCGCTGTTCTTCACAACGTGGCCCTGCTGCAGCCACTGCTCCCCTTCTTTGGACCCCGGGCGCGATGGCCGGGAGGGGAGCCGCTGCGGGCTTCCGGGGCACTGGAATTTCTGCAGCGCCCCGCACACCAGGTGCATACCTGGGTGGGCGGCGGCCCCCGGTACAAGACCCCCTTTGGCGGTCCCTAGTGGGGCCGCCTTTTCCTGTTCGCCGCTGGACGGGGTGGCCAATAAAATGAGGTCTATCCCCTGGCCGGGGAGGACTGCCGAGGCAATCGTCATGCCCGGTGGAAAGGGGGAGGGCGATTGGCAAGGGAGGGGGGAGCCTGCGGTAGCTGCTCTTTTTAAGGGCTCTGCATTGAGGTGGGCACTGGGGGCCCCATTCACGGGCTGTGGGGCGCCGGCAATCCGGTTGTTCCCTGCGCACCGGTGCACATTGGGCCGGGAGGCATTCCTCCCCTTTTTTGGCGGCCTTGGTGGGCCGTTTTTTTCTGTTTATCACAGGATGGGGGAGTGCAAAAACGCGGTTTGTTCTCTGGCGGGGAGGTGTGTTGCATGTGCGCGCTTCAGCGGGGGAAGGGGAAACCATCGCCTTTCGGCGTGGAGAGGGGACGTCTGCCGCGCAGGGAGGGGGCTGTCGCACGCGGCAGAGGAGAGGTGTATCCGTTTGCCCAACAAGGGGAAGGGGGGCCGCTGTATATGATAGGGAGAAGAGGTATCCGCCTGCCGCGTACGAAGGGAGAAAGGTATCTGCTGCGTTCGGTAGGGAGAGGGCCCACCGCACACGGCGGGGAAGGGGGGCATTGTGCACAGTAGGGGGGAAGGTATCCGCCTACCGCGCAGGGAGGGGGAGAGGCATCTGTTGCGCCCGGCAAGGAGTGTGGGCCCGCCGCATACGGCAGGGGGGAAAGGGATCTGTTGTGCACAGAAGGGAGAGGGAGCCACCGCGTGCGCACGAAAGGAGAAAGGGATCCCCGCTATACTCGGCGGAGAGAGGGGGCGCCTGTCACCCTCGGCGGAGAGAGAAGAGTGCCCGCCGCTTCCGACGGGGGGAGCGGAGGCTGAGAGGGAGGAGAGGCTGATCAGGCCCGGCAGGGTGCAGAGGATCGGGAGGCCCATCGCACTGGACGGAAGGAGGGGCGGTTGCGCCCGGCAGAGGGGGACCGCCGCGCCTGGTAAGGGGGGCGAAGGGAGCGGGGAGAAATCGCCAACAAAAAGAGAGTGATTTTGTGTATTTTGTAAAAGCGTTTTCTTAAAGGGGATGAACAAACTCGAAATTCTTTGAAGAAAGAGGGCAACTTTTGCAATATGCCTTGTTTTGGCAGCTTTGCCGTGCTAAAATGAAACCATCATCCAAATCTTTTGGCAAAGGAGAAATAAGCGATATGGCAAAAAGAGCATTTTTGATCGTGCTGGACAGCTTCGGCATCGGCGAGGAGCCGGATGCTGACAAATTCGGCGATGTCGGCGCCAACACCCTTGGCTCCATCTCCAAGTCCCCCAACTTCAACACCCCCAACCTGAAAAAATTGGGGATGTTCAATATCGAGGGTGTCACCTGCGGCGAGAAGGAGGCCGCCCCTGTGGGTAGCTTTGCCCGCCTGCGCGAGCGCTCCAACGGCAAGGACACCACCATCGGTCACTGGGAGATCGCCGGCGTGACCTCCGCCGACCCCCTGCCCACCTACCCCGACGGCTTCCCCCGCGAGGTGCTGGACCCGTTTGAGGAGCAGACCGGCCGCAAGGTCGTCTGCAACAAGCCCTACTCGGGCACCCAGGTGCTGGACGACTACGGCGAGCACCACATGAAGACCGGCGACCTG
>NZ_WWVY01000027.1:0-5740 GCF_009876955.1 Bittarella massiliensis (ex Durand et al. 2017)
CGGCGGAGAAGAGGTGAGAAGGATGGTGGATCAGCAGGCGGCTTTGGATCGGTTGAGGGAACTTTATCGGAAAAAAAATGAGCACTTGGAGAAGTTTTTGGAGCCGGTGGAGCCATATGAATTTTATCGTGAGATTTTTCCGGAAGGATCTTTCGAGAGAAAGGGCCATTTTGAGGACAGGAAGGGAAACGGGATTGCGGTGACGGTGCCGAAAGGTGAGGTTGACAAGGCAACCGGGATCGCTCTGCAAATAGAGGAAGATGGTAAGACGAAACGGTGTACCATTACTGATGAGCTGGATGAGCTGCGGGAGCTGCAAGATACTGATTTTACGATTATGTCTCCAATCTCTTATTTTGGGTTGCGTCGGTGCGGCAAGAACGCCCGGTATCTCTATGCCCTGGTGTTTGACCTGGACGGGGTAGGTATGCCCCAGCTCCGGGACACGCTGCACCAGATGAACAAGGATATTCTGCCCCAGGCAACCTTTGTTGTAAACAGCGGGACAGGTCTTCACCTGTATTATGTGCTGAAAGAGCCGGTGCCTATGTACCCGCACAACCAGAAATGCTTGAAAGAGCTGAAATATTCCCTTACTCGGCAGATTTGGAATAAGTTTACCTCTACCATCAAGGAACCGCAAATGCAAGGTATTTTGCAGGGTTTTCGGGTGGTCGGCTCCGGCTCGAAGCTGGGACGGGAGTACCCTGTGAGGGCGTTCCGATTCGGTGGTCCGGTGGAGCTGGCGCGGCTGCTTGACTATATCCCGGACAGCAACGGGGAGCAGCAGCGGCTTGAGGGGCTTATGAAAAAGAGCCGCCTGTCGCTGGCCGAGGCGAAGGAGAAGTACCCGGATTGGTATGAGCGGCGGATTGTCAAGAAGGAGCGGCGGGGCCGCTGGACGGTCAAGCGTGACCTTTACGACTGGTGGCTGCACCGGATTTCCGATGAAATTCGGGTGGGCCATCGTTTCTATGGCATTATGACGCTGGCGATTTATGCGAAAAAATGCGGGATAGACGAGGACGAGCTGCGCCGGGACGCTTTTGCGCTGCTCCGGCCCTACGATGATATGAGTGTGGAGGATATAAACCGCTTTACAAAAGATGATGTGGTGTGCGCCCTGGAAATGTTTAACGAGGACTATGTGACATTCCCCAGGGACGATATAGCGAAACTCTCCGGCCTGACTATGCCTGTCAATAAGCGGAATTGGCGCAAACAGGAGGACCATTTGAGAAGGGCCAGAGCGGTACAGCTTGTAGATTATCCAAATTATGAGTGGGCTGGTAGACCGACAGCCCAGGCGCGGGTTTATGAGTGGCGGCAGGAACACCCGGAGGGCCGCAAGGCCGACTGCCACCGGGAAACTGGCCTTGATCCGAAAACCGTCCGCAAGTGGTGGGATTGTCCGCCGTCAGCGGTGCGCTTTGAAAATGGACATATAACGGTGCGAGTGTCCCCTTCCCAGGAGTTGAGCGATTGGCTCCTGGACGCGCTGCACGATGGGGTTCAGGAATAAGGCTCAGAAAGGCCCCTGTCACGCTTTAGAAGCCGTTTTTAACCCTCCGAGGGAAATAACCGGCCCCCTCTCTACCGCGTCCGGAAAGCCGCATAAATCAAGGCTTTTTTACCTCTAAATGTCCATATAGTCAGGAAAATAGATTGCGAAAAAACGCCTTGATATTTTAGCATAATTACGCTAAAATAATAATATGGAGGTTGATGTTATGAATATGATTAGACCTGTTTCTGATTTGAGAAATAATTTTGCGGACATATCAAAGACTGTGCATGAAACCGCTCAACCTGTTTTTTTGACAAAGAATGGCTATGGTGATATGGTTGTTCTGAGCATGGAGGCATTTGAAAACCTGCAATTTGAGAGCGAGGTATATTTCAAGCTGCAAGAGGCCGAGAGAGAGGCAGAGCTGACGGAGAAACGCTATTCTTCCAAAGATGTGCTGAAAGCGATGAAAGCTGCTATTGGAGGGGAACAGGTTGTATAAATTAGAGTATCTGCCTGTTGCCCGGAAAGATATGCTTGAAATCGTGCGGTATATCAGCCGGGAACTGCAAAACCCGGACGCAGCGGATCGCTTGGCGGTGGAGCTGATCGATGCAGTGGAAGGTGTGTTGCACTTTCCGTATGCAACCCCGGCTTACCAGCCGATCCGTCCCTTGAAGCACGAATACAGAAAAATTTTGGTGCAAAATTATCTGATGTTTTATTGGGTAGATGAAGAAAAAAAGCTGGTGACAGTGGCTCGTGTAGTGTATGCGAAACGGGACTATGGTCGGTTGTTGGAGTGATGGAGATGGGGCAGTTGGTTGAAGTTACGCTGGAGATCGATGCAGAGCTGAAAGAGCAGGCGGAAAAAGTTTTAGCGGAAAATGGTCTGACTTTGGAAGAAGCAACGATTTTGTTTTTTGAAGAGACTGTCCGCTTGGAAAAACTCCCTTTTGAGCTTGACGAGGCTCTGAAACAATACATAAAAGAGCAACCGGACACACCCGCCAGTGATCGTGCTGGGAGTGTGAGACTATGAAAACGATCCGGCAGATAGCCGACGAGATAGGGGTATCAAAGCAGGCTGTTTTCAAAAAAATTAAGCATGAACCACTGTCAACCAGTTTACAGGGGTTGACGGCAACAGTTGACGGTAGGTTGATGGTAGAGGTTGACGGTGAAAAGCTGATAAAACAGGCATTTTCTGAGATTATACCGTCAACCAAAAATGAAGAAAAAACGGCGGAGGTTGATGGTGTGGTTTCTGTTTTACAGGCCACTATCGACACGCTGCAAGGGCAACTTGAAGTGAAAGACCGGCAGCTCGAGCAGCAGGTCCAAGCCATTACCAGGCTCACTGACGCGCTGGCCGCAGCGCAGCAGACAGCGGCAGCGGCCCAGGCTCTTCACGCAGGAACACTCCAACAGCAGTTTCTAACTGGTGTTGTTGAAGAGAGTCAAAAGAACCAAGAACAGGGAAAAAAACATGGTTGGGTGAGAAAAATTTTTTATGGAATTAAAAGTAAAAGCAGTAGTTAAAGAAAAATCCATCTATCTATAGTTTTTGAGAGATTCACATACAATCTTTTTAAATGAGTGGCGGAGAAAACAGATGACTAACAAAAATAAATTTCAAAAATTTGCATTAGTGTTGTATATAATTTTTGTGATAATTCTTTTTGTTCTGTTCTCTTCTGTTTTAATAAAAACAGCGCAAAGAGGAGATTCTTTGTCAAGTACTGGAGATTTTTCGAGAGATGGTGTAATGGATTATGAGACTACAGAGCAAAATGACACTTCTGAACAAGATACTGAAGGTAGCTACGAATTAATTCAAGGAGTAAATGGACAATATGAATACCGTTGTACAAAAATTTGTTCTGAAGAATGCGGCAGGGCTTGCGATACATGTTTGATGAATGGAAAATCTTCCAAGCGCAGTCCAAAGTGTTGTTTTGATTATAGTGCATCAAAACCGATTGGCTGGGTTGGATGCCCCGATTGTGGCGATATTTCCCATCCAGCTTGGTATGATTGGTACAGGAGAGCATTAGGTTTAAAGTAGTCGTTTGTAGGGAGTAGACTACTGTGTCCTATCGGCTTCTTTAGCTCCCGGCAGGGCGCAAAAGCACTTTCATACTGCCGGCCCAGAAGGGGCGGCGGTGTGAAAGTGCTTTTGCGTTACTTTCTCACAAGAAAGTAACAAAGAGGTTGTGGCCTTCGGCCTGGTATGGTAAAATAGGAGTAGTAGGATATAGGCTTTTTGCAGGAAAGGGACGGGTGATTTTATAGGCACAACCATTTCGGGAATGACGGGCCGGGGAAGTATCCGGCACAACAACAGGAGCTTTTCAGCGGCGAATGTAGACCGAAGCAGGTCGGGGCAGAATGTCACCTTTTGCAACGAGGATTTGAAAAAGGTGTACCACGAACTTTTCGATGAAGCCTTGGCCGCCTACAATGCCAAAAAGAAAAAGACCAGGGACAAGATACCAGACTACTATGAGCATATCCGGCAGAGCAAGCAGGAGAAGCTATTTCACGAGGCTGTCTTTCAGATCGGCAACTTGACGGACTGCGGGTGCGGCTCCCCTGAAGGGGAAAGGGCGGCGGCAGCTCTCAAAGAGTTTGCAGCGTCCTTCCAGGAGCGCAACCCTCATCTGCGGGTGTTCAATATGGTGCTGCATATGGACGAGGCCACGCCCCACCTCCATGTGGACTTCGTGCCTGTGGCAACGGAGCAGAGCCGGGGCCTCTCAACGCGGGTATCAATGAAACAGGCGTTAAAGCAGCAGGGGTTTGAAGGGCTGGGACGGAAGCAGACGGAATGGAAAGCCTGGATGGAACGGGAGAAAGAAGCTCTAATGGAAATCGCCCAGGCGCACGAGTTTGAGATTATCAGCTTGGGCGGTGGCCGCGAGCGTATGGAGCTGCCAGAGTACCGGGCAGCGGCCCAGCGGCTTGAAGCTGTCCAGGAACAAGTGATAGCAGCAGAACAGGAGATTGCGACCCTTGAAAAGCAGAGAAAGGCCCTGCAAGGGAATGTGAAGCTGCTGAAAGCGGTGGAGAAGGTCAAGCCCGATCTGGACGCGATACAGCCGGAAAAGACGCTGACAGGGGCCGTCAAGGGTGTGACGGTGGAGCAGGTGAAGGAGCTGAAGGCGGCGGTGATCCGGGGCGCGGCGGCAGAGCAGAAGGTGCGGGAGCTGAAGGTGGAAAACCAACAGCTTCAGCAGAAAATCCCCTCGGTGAAAGAAAAGCTGAAGGAGGCCCAGGAGCGGCAGCGGCTTGAAAATGAAAACCGGCAGCTCAAAGTGCAGGTCGAATACCTGGAAGAAGATTTGAGCTGGGAGCGTGGGATTTCGGCGCAGCTTCGGGAAGGGATCGGTGCGGTGCTGGATTTCCTGGATCGGCACTTGCCGGAGCAGTTCCGGCCCCTGGTCGAAAAGGCGTGGGAGCTGCTACCTGTGCCAGAGGTGCAGCAGCCGGAAAGAGAGCAGGAACGGGGCCGCACCTGGGGCGGTATGGAGCTGTAAAAGAAGCCTGTCCGGGGGACTTGAAAGAGCCGCCCGAACAGGCTATAATAACAGTGAAAAATAGGGAAAAATGTATTGATAATATATGCCCCCCTATGGCCTTTAGGCCAGGATAAATAATAAAAATATTCTCTCTCGGATAGGGAGAAAGTCGGAGGGGGATTAGGGGGTGAGCGGCGGGGTGTGGGAATGTGGTAAACCTGAAAGGTTTTCCATCATTTCCATGCCCCAGAGCGAGGGGGAAAAGGGGGAGGTGACTTTCTCTTTAAGGCCCCGAAGGGGCCGCTCTTTGGCTCCCCCTTTTCCCCCTTTCCGCCCGCAGGCGTTTTTTCTTTTTGCTTCTTTTTCTTTTGGAGGTGCTTTGTATGGGTCGGCAGAAAAAAGAGCCTAAACCGGAGAATAGTAAGACAGTTAGTCAGTGGGGCCGGTTGGGTCGTATTCCCATAGATCCCTTAAAAACGCGGTATATTTGGGATAATTACTATGGGGTGCCGCAATCGGTGTACTATCTTGAGGATAATACAAGAGAAATGACTGATGATGAGAGGGCTGATTTCCAGGCAGATAGGAAGGCCTATAGGTTACGATATATGAAGTTTATTACGGAGGAGCTGGAGCGGCGGAGAAGAGGTGAGAAGGATGGTGGATCAGCAGGCGGCTTTGGATCGGTTGAGGGAACTTTATCGGAAAAAAA
>NZ_WWVY01000028.1:0-5688 GCF_009876955.1 Bittarella massiliensis (ex Durand et al. 2017)
TTGCGTCACGTTGTCCGTTCCAGCAAGCAAGAAAATAGGGAATTCCGACAACAGGTGCTCGTGCAACATTGGATTGCGTAGCAAACGCAGGGATAGCCAATGCAACTGCCATGATAAGGCAGAGGACGATAGCAAAGATTTTCTTTTTCATATCTCACATCTCCTTTTCTTTCACAAATTTTGCTTTATTCCATCAGGCACCTTGCGCACCGATGCCCAACTTCCGATCCTTTTGAGCGGCAAGTGTTCGCCACTCGCTCCAAACAGATGGATCAATGTTCGTTTCCATCAGTTCGAACATCCAGCAGGAGTACATCATGACCGCTGAAAAAAATTTGCTTTGCTGTTTAAAACAATAATTGCAATAAATACCACGTTTCTTCCAACGCCGGCCATCTGGATGCTTTAATCTGCAACTGGAGAAATCGTCTGATAGTTGGGGTTATTGCTCCAGAAGTCTTCCTTTGCGATCAACGCCCATTGCGGGGCAGGAATTTTAGCCGTATATGAAGTCCCATCGATACCTTCCAGCACTTTTGTCTCGATTACCTCACCAGTTCTCACAAGGAAACAATCCTTAAATTCCCACAGTATCTTTACATAGGTTTCTCCCTGAAAATTACTGGTCAGAGTCACTTCTTCCAAAGCCCCATCAGAACTGGAGACGGCATATCCTGCATAGTGAATAGCCAAGACGTTCTCCGAATCTGCCGATCCGACATAATAAAGAAATTTTCCATCGTATATTCCTTCAAAATAGGTTGTGTCAAGGCTATCACCGATTGGGAGTCCGGATTTTATGCAAACAGTATCCCCGTTTTCCAGATTCAATGAGTAAAGTTGTGCCGACCGTATGTCGAAATCACATTGCAGATAATAATATCTGCCTTCGTGGACAATCCCATAATGTGTTTCCGGCGACCATTTCAAGAGGATCTGTTTCCTGCAGTCTTTGATTGAAAACAAGAACAAAGAGCCGCATGTATCAGACTCCGTCATACTTTCAAATGCAGGCGTACTTTTAAACACAAGCCACTCTTTATAAGCACCGATTAAAAACTCGTTGCCAGCCAAATCCGTAATTTTTTCCTTTTCCCCGCTTGCTATCGAAGTTCTATATAGGGAATAGCTGCTTGACGCGTCCTGAGAAACGGTTTCAATGACCATATAGAGATAAGCCCCATCTGATGCTACGGCTTGCGGTAAGCGTTGGTTGGGCTCTAATTCCATAAGAATCTTTCGATTCTCGCCATTAGGGTCCAATCTCCATATTTTATCCGTCGGCTCCATGTTTCTTCCTACAAAGCTTTGGGCAAAATACAGTGAATTCTCATCAGCCATCAGATAAGTCGCACCATCCTCAATCCAGCTTGTATCTGTAGCATTATCATGAGAAGAAGATATTTGGTTAGACAGATACACCGTTTGCCGTGAAGAACGATCCGTGTATAAAATATTCGCAGAACCGTCGTCATTGAATCGTAGGCTGTAGTATCCATCCTCATTGCCGATTCCGCTTGAGGCAAACGAACCGTCCATAGTGGTGAGCATTCTCAGCTGCACATTGGTTTCTTCTGCCAGTGTCTCATTAGCGTCAGGCACTTCCAAAGATGTCCGTCCTGATAGACACCCGCTAAGAATCACGGCAGTGAAAAGAATCAGCACAAACAATATGCAATACGATTTAAGTCGCCTGTCCATAGCTTTGTTATAAACGCTCCTTTCAATCAGTCATACACCAAAACTCCTCTCCAGAGTTGATTGTTCAGTCCAGAAGATGGCTGCCAGACGACATTATGTCCTCCTACTGTCTGAACCGATGATTCCGTTAAGGCTACCCAATTGGGGCGGTTAACTAAAGCGATTCCATATACTCCATTGGGTTCAGCAATAAATTTGACTTTGTAATTTTCCACCGTCGTATTACTTGTATAACGCAGTTCACAGTTTCCATTGGCCCCTAAGCATAAAACCAATGGATTTGCGCTGCTGGAAGTTCCAACACGTACAGAATAGCGGTCCTCTCCTGGGAATTGCGTGGCAATCCATTCCTGGGTTATGGAACCGGTAGACGTATACGTCGTCACATTCGTCCCATTGACCGGCGTTCCCTCAGTGTACGCATTCAACGCTTTCGCAGAATTAACACTGTAGTAATAAGTCGATGCTGAAAAATACGGCGGAGTAGCTCGAAATGTTTCCGCAAACGCAGGCACAGCCATCGCGACCACCATGAGCAGACACAGCGCCATCGCAAACAGTTTCTTTTTCATAAATTACATCTCCTTTACCCTTTACATTGTAAATTTGGTTCGGACGTATCGAATCAGTATCTCGCGCGCCGATACTGATTTCTCAGCGGCCCACCAAATTTGTGCTTTTCAAAAGCAAAACTTTTATTTTAGGACTTAATCCGCTACTGTATTTTGGTGTATTGTGCGTTATTAGAAAAGTAATTCGTACTACTTATTGTTGCATAGACCGGAACGACCGTAGGATACTGTTGAATTGTACCATCCGGTCCCTCAGCCGTCATCATTTTTTCTTGCACACCACATTTTACAAGCAATACGCCATCTGATTCTGCTACGGGAACAACAAAATCTGTAACACCAGCATAAGTATACGACAAATGCAACTCTATAACAGAACCGTCACTTATGTCTACGGCAAATTGACGCCACTTAACGTTTGCTGCACTACCCGAGGATTCTGATTCAATCTTTTCGCCTACTTGAACAACCAATCGGTCATCGTACAATCCCAAAAAATACAGGGAACTGGAATCAGGAATAGGAATCGGCTGGGACTGCAACACCGTAGTTAACCCAGCGCCGTCAAAACGATTAACTTCAAATGTTCCCTTAGACGGTGTATAGAAAAAGAGATAATCACCATAAGAGGCGTCCACCACTTCTTCTTGCATCCATGAACGTTGAGGAGTCATTTCTTGAAGCTGCAAGTCGTAAAAAAACAATTCGTGTTTTTGTGATAAATATGCTTCATGAGAACCTGGGTTTTTATTTTGTGTGACTTCTATTGATTTCAGAATAAGTGTATTATCCGCGGTTCCAACCAGAAACCAACTTTTGGATGAATCAAGTTGTGTCAGCTTCTGAATGCTCCCTTGCGCAAGATCAATTTGAATTAACTGTGGTGTTTGTACATTCAACTCGCTGCTGTATGCTTCAACAATCGTGAATAATACATTTTGATCTCCAGCGAATGCACGGTCATATCGGTCTGCGCTGTTAAGCTCAACCAGCGTAACACGGTCATTGCCATCATAGCCTATCTGCAAGATCGAAGGATGGTCTTCAATTGCTGAGCAGAACACCAATAGGTGTTGCTGAAAATTTACAACTCCAATTGCATTGGGAATAACTGCATTGCATGTTTCATCATTGTGCTGACATTCGGGACGGCTACAAAGGGGGAGTTTTTGGTGCGTCGCATAGTCAATATAAAATAATGTGGGCAGCGCTCCCGACAAATCCAATTCATAAAAGCCTGTCTCTGTACTACAAGTTGTACCTATTCCCATTGACGACGTCAGCATTTTTAAATCGTGATAAAGGATTGGTTCTGTTGGTTCAACTTCTGGATAAGTCTCTGAACTATTGTTAACAGTAGATGCCACAGGAGATGAACTCCTCGGGGATGACGAAGAGGAGTCTAGTGTGCAGCCCGATAATATAGACATCATAACTATAAATAAAGACCCTATTACAATCAAACGACGCATATTTTTTCCTCGATTTCCCCTCAAAGGATTAATATGGAGATTGCTGTGCCCTATCCTTTATGTCGGATAAAGCACAGCAATATCAACTAACTTCTACGCAGTAATACTTACTGGGAACCACCAATCTGAATAATTCACATAATCTCGGCTCCCCCATTTTACGTTTGCAAGGTTACTTGCTCCCGTTGCAACCAGATAATACCCATAATAATACGACTTAAAATGGCGAGACGAATTTTGCTCATATTGAATTTCGATAGATGCGTCTCTCTCATTTCCACTCAAAGGATATACATCGCAATTCAGATAATTGGCTCCTTGATAACGGTAGATATTTAGAGCGTATGTACCATAGCCGTCAATGCCACTCACCAAATAGTATAGTCCATTAGGAGCAGTTTGCTGAATCCATAACTGATCGGTAATATTCTGGCTTTGATATATCACAACATTTCGGTTGGGAGACAAAACAGTGTTTCCGTAAACACTCAAACTATAGGTCTGATCGCCATATGCCCCCAATCGCCAACCAGTTTTTGCGCGAGAAGCCGCAAAGGCAGAGAGCGACAGCGCCACACAGAGAATACATACCGCGCATAGGCATAAAATCCGCTTAGTTACACGTTTTCTCATAAGATAACTCCTTTGTTGCAAATCGTTTTAAACGCTTTCCAATAACCTCCAAAACGGCAACAACAAATTCAAAACATTGGAAACACCTCATTTCTAGGGCTTGTTTGAAAAAAGGCGGAGATTGTGCTAAAGCAACAAAATAGCGATGGAGGCAAGATGCATAAAGGACAGCAAAGAAGCATCCGACGTGTCATATTTGGTGACGGTTCTGAGGAACCACTTGATTTTCTGGAAAAACACTCCACCAGAAGGCAATCTTTATACAGATGCCGGTCAACCGGCTAGGGACCGGAAATGTTGCTTTGGGGCGGGATCGCATAGCTGGTCCCTGGTCCCGGGGGCTGAGATATATTCCCGAATCGTCCGGGCACCATAGGCCCGGTCTTCCAGCACGGCACTCCCGCCGGTTCTGACCTTTTCAGCAGTTCACACCACTGCGCACCGCTCCGAATGATCCAGAGCATTCCGTTGAGCATAATCCGATTATCCTTCCGGGGACGACCCCACTTTCCCGTTTCTTCCGGTGGTGACAGCGGCTTGATTCGTTCCCATTGTTCTTTTGTTAATTCATATTGTTTCAGGCTCATAGCTTCACATACTTGGTTTTTTTGTGCGACTTTTATTTTTAGCGGAAGACCTAAATACACTCCTTTGAACATCGTGGGCTTGATGCCCATCCAACTGAACTGACATTATATATCCTAGTTATAGAATATATAAAAATATCTATATTTGTCAATAATAAATATGTTGAAAACAGTGATGTTTCATTGTATAATGTTAATGAACATAAGGAGATAACACTATGGAGCAACCATCCCAAACATCCAAAAAACGCAGTGGCACTGTGGCAGGGATGAAAGATGGCTTGAAAAAAGCTACGACCGATATGCTGGTTCTTTTTCTTTTGAGGCAAAAGCCAATGTATGCTTACGAAATGCTTCAGGAAATGGCCCGGCTTAGTGATGGTGTGCTTCAATTTAACACACTATATATTGCTATCTATCGGCTACAAGAGCACGGTTACATTTCACCGTTAGAAACCGTTGTTACGGAGAGTAATCGAACCAGAGTATATTTTTCGATTACCGAACAGGGCAGCAGATATCTCGATGATATCATTGCAGAATATCGGCGAGTGACGCAGACTATTGATAGCCTCTTATCGAAAGACGGTGTGCTCTATGAGGGGGATTCGGTATGAATGAGCGTAGGTGGAAACAGTATTTCCGCCAGGCCGGGAAGTATTTATACTGTGACACATCTCAAAAAGATATATTTGAGAAGCAAATCCGCGCAGCAATAGCGGA
>NZ_WWVY01000029.1:0-4764 GCF_009876955.1 Bittarella massiliensis (ex Durand et al. 2017)
TTGCGTCACGTTGTCCGTTCCAGCAAGCAAGAAAATAGGGAATTCCGACAACAGGTGCTCGTGCAACATTGGATTGCATAGCAAACGCAGGCACAGCCATCGCGACCACCATGAGCAGACACAGCGCCATCGCAAACAGTTTCTTTTTCATAAATTACATCTCCTTTGCATTGCAAATTTGGTTCGGACGTATCGAATCAGTATCTCGCGCGCCGATACTGAATCCACTAAGAGTGGGGGAAAGACTTTATTTATCCGTATTATCAGTTTCCCGCTGAGGATGCTGCGGCTGGTAGCAGATGGGGATGCTCGTAGGGGGCCACTCGCGCATATCGCAACGTGTAAGGTCATCCAGTTTGCCAGCCAGTTTTTCAGAAAGAGATGATTTTAGCTCCTTGAATTTTGATACAAAAAAGGAAACAGCGGCCGCTATGCTTCCCATTTCACAATAAAGCGCACAGTTTGAATGTGTAAAAATCCAAAACAGATTCCATATAAGAATATGCTTTACCTTTATCTAGGAAGCAGCAAGTTCATCAGGAGTAAGCGGGCAGTTTGGAGAGCTATGAGGAGAGGAATTGAAAACAGCGAAGAGAGACTGATGAATAAAATCCAAATAAGAATTGAGAGACTATACTGAATAAGGTTTTTTACAATGCTCAAACAGAAAATGGATGCGCCAATCGACAAGAATAAGCATCGCAACGGTGTCTTCGCGTGATAACCATCGAGACGTCTACGCAAAGAGAAAATCCCTACAATAAAACAGGTTACTTGATATGGCGTGGCCACAAGGCAGCCAAACAGCATCATACCGGCAGTGGAAAGAAAAGTCTACACTATTTAATGCTCGTTTTTCTTTTTTCAAAAGTGCTGTAATAAATTTTTGAAAGTTGTTGAACTACGAGCAACGGGCGAAGAATGCTTTGCGTTTTTGTAAGCATCGTTGGCTCCTTCCCTTAAAGCTCGAAATGCTTCTACAGCGTTTCCACCAAAAGAGTAATCAACCAATCTCAATAGGTATATAGTTGGGCTTTGAATCCAGATAATCCTGTTTATCGATAAGTGCATAATGAAAATAAGGATAGGAAAGGGTTATCGGTGCGTTAGTAAAGGGGATGGTTACATCTATGTATTCTACCGAAGCGATTACTAAAAATTGATCTGAGGTTTCATCCACAATCTCCACTTCTTTTGGTGTTGTTGTCCCGAAAATGACGTCAGTGCGAAGATTAATTGGTTCCACTTCACCAGAAACTAAATCAATTGACTGTAAGGTGGCTTTGTATTCTGTTCGTTCATTATTTTGTGGGATTTCGTACATTATAAAAAGATGTTTTCCCCAAACCGTTTTTACCTCGTAGGGATATGTACAGAACTCAGTTTCGAATACTGCCTCTCGAATGACTTCCGTTTGTCCATCTTGCATCATTGCTGTTTTGGAAAGTGCTGTTGTTGAGGGATCATATAAATAATAAACTCCATCATATGCACGTCCTACTGTTAGATACGAATGTGTAAGGAGATCGTACTTCTCGTGAGTATCCACATTATAAGACCAAACCTTAGTTTGCAAATTTTCAGCGTCAAGAGATAAGTCCGCTGCACCTTCAGTTGTACTGAGAAATATTTCCCTCTGGCTAGTTCCAATGATTTGATCATCGGGAGAAAGTTTTTCTAACTTATTTAGAACTCTATCAGTGATATCATATTGATAGAGAATACGTTCAGGCAAGTTGCCATTTTGTTCAAAATTCTCGAAAGAATCGCATATAAAATAAATGTTATCATGGTCGAATACAACGCCTTCACGAATAATATCAGCTGCGCCGAAGGTATGCATTACCTCTTTTTCGGTGCCATTTCGTGCTAATTGAATCAACTGCGGCAGGGCATCTTTACCAATAGCTTCTACAACATCAGGATTTCGATTTCCAAAAGAAAGATAATACAAATGATCTTCGGTAGCAAATAAAGCGCCGCCCCCGGCACCGTATGGCAACCATGAAGTACACGTGTCATCGCAGTGCTCACATTCAGGTCGGTTGCATAGATATACCTGTGTACGACTTTTGTAATCTACAAAACATATATTGTTAGAACTATCCGCTCTTGGAACTAGGTGATAATAACCGTCACCAGCACCATTTCCGTCTCCCTGCCGAGTATAGTCAACAAAATGCAAGGATGTTGTCACATCCTCTGTTGTATCACTCGCCTGTTGCAGAGCCGTACATCCGAATAAAATGGAGACTGTAAGCAGGCCGGCAATGGAAACCGCAAATATCTTTTTTAAGTTCATTTGTACCTCTTTTATAGCATCAAAATTATGATTTATATAAAGTTCTATACATATATCACCAGAAGTTCGCCGAAGCAAGCATCTGGTGATATACGAAAGATATTAATATGCTAACTAAGTATCCTATAAATGCTATACAGGTTTAACATACCATTTTTGAGCAAGGCTGCTCTCGTTATATGCGGCAAATCCAACAGGTGCCCCGCTCCCGCCTGAAGATGATAATACAGATTGACAACAGAAAAGAAAATACGACATTGCTTGCCGCAGTATCCGTAGCCGTTAAATATCGAGTATGGTCTACCATTTTGGTAAATCTGGTTGACTTGCTACTGTCTAATCGATAATCTGAATTACTCATTAAAAACTATTACCTGGTAGTTGGGAATACTATTCCAGTAGTCTTCTTTGTCAATAAGTGCAAAACAGGGCTGTGTGCGTTGTAATGTAGATATTGTGCCCTCCAAATTAGAATAGTGTCGTTCTACAATTTCTTTATCATAGCAAACTAGGAACTGTGTTGTATTCTCTGCGTATATTTCCACAGGGCGCAGTTCCAATTTATCGGGATCATCATAAGTTAATGTAACGGAGTTCCACTCTCCGGTTGAAAGATTCAATACATGAAGTTGCTCAGCAGAATAATCCCAAAAAGCATATCTTCCGTCTCGACAAGTTTCAAACCAGAATCCCGATAAATCTTCAGATACAGAATCAGGGAATTGATAGGTCACTAGATTCTGTTCTGAAGAAAGCTCTCGCACCATTACAGTGCGACTTAAAAGACTGGCTGTTACAAGTGAATTGTTGAATACATGGGTTGAAGCGGTTTCTTGCTGGGGCCATGTTTGAAGTACAGAAAGCGCTTCGGTTTCAAAAGAATACGCAAAAATTTCGTGCGTCATTTCAGGGATACCAGCCGCTGTACCAGTTTCAGCATATATACTATGGAAAATCAAAACTCCATCTGCTGCACCAATCAACCAAGAACTATTCGTTAACTCACTTAAATCCTTGGTTTCACCGGTTTGGATATCCATTTGAACAAGATACCGCTTTTGAATCGGAGAATCATTTTCCATTTCTGTCCGCTGCGAAACCCAAAATAAACTTTTACCATCGCTTGCCATAGTAGATTGCAAGACTTCGTTCGCCATTCCCGTATATATTTGCGTTCGCTGTGAGCCATTCAAATCCATCCGGAAAATTGCGGCCATAGCGTCCTGCCCCAACAGATCTTTATAGCTTGGAGCACCCGAACGCACAAGATAAAGAGCATTGCCTATTGGAAAGGCTTCTCCGAACCCCGCGATTGAAGAAACGTAACTTTCGTCCTCTGGTGTAAAGTGGTTTCCCTCTGGACGAGAAGACAGAAAGATGTCCTGTCCTGAAGCATAATCGATATATCGTAGGTTTGCGGACACACCATCTCCCTTTTCAAGATAATAATATCCATTCTCATTACCTGTTGTACGGTCAGAGAATTCTACATCATGAGTCACTAAGCGAATTGGATTTTCAGAAGACACAGATTCGGAAATATCCGATATATTTTGTTCTGAAATTTCATCTGAAATTTTACTAGAAGGAATAGTACTGCTTCTAATTTGCTCTCGAGGCGTTTCTTTGCAAGCAGATAATAGAAAAGCAAATATTAAAGTTACAGCAATTGAACTTTTTAATGTTTTTTTCATGTTTTTCTCCATTCTATTACCGAAAGCTACACTTTCTATTTTCGTTAGAGAGTGCAGCTTTCGGTCTGCTAAGCGCCTCTCTTAAGCTTTTACTTATGGGTTATATAGTCCGATCCATTAGCTGTCCAGTAACAAGTATAACCGGACTGAGGAACAGTATTAGTCAACTGATATGGCCACTGCGAGAGTTGTATGCGGTTTCCATTCATATAAACATCGCTGTCACTTTTCCCGCTCGTCGTGTTGTTTAATGGACTGTAAAGTGTACATTTATTCTGGGCGTGGTTAATATTCATTGCTAAATCTAAATTAAGCTGAGTACGGAAATAGTATCCGCCATAACTGCCATAAGTCACAGTCCAGAGTTTATCACTGTAAGCCGTATCAGTCCAGATAATAACAACATCATTGGCCTGAGCCGACCCAGGGTGGGCGCTATTGTTAATATTTAAGTAGAGAGACGTACCACTCAATTGGAAGTACTGCGAACCGACATCTGTTCTTGGCTGTATAGAAGAACCGATAGGAATATTCAAAATCCCCGTTTCTGATTCTGCTGCAAACGCAGGTACGGCCATCGTGACTGCCATAATAACGCAAAGTACAAAGGCGAACAGTTTTTTCTTCATAATTCTTCAACTCCTTTTTCATGGTTTGATGCTTTTCTATTGCACAGACATCTCGCGCGCTAATGCCCATCCAACTGAACTGACATTATATATCCTAGTTATAGAATATATAAAAATATCTATATTTGTCAATAATAAA
>NZ_WWVY01000030.1:0-5147 GCF_009876955.1 Bittarella massiliensis (ex Durand et al. 2017)
ATGTCCACATTGCTCTGATGATTGAACACATTCAACGAACCCGTTACATAGATTTCCAATGCCGTTGCAATGTACTGAGCTTCTTTTTCTTCCTGCTCCCGCAGCAAGTTATAAAGGTCCTCCAAAATCGGCATATTCTCCGGCTTCGGGTCATTGAGATATTCGTTGTAAACCAGTCGTACACAACGGTCAATAATGGTTTTCTGCACCGGCTGCAAGCCCTCCTTACCGCCCACGATCAGCTCACACAAGCTGAGGATAAAGTCAGACTTGAGTGACAGCGGGCTTTCATCATCCGAATAGTCCAGATTCAGATCCATCGGATTGATATAGTTGGTTGAAGTAGGTGAGATCTTGATGACCTGCCCATGCAGACGCTCAACAAGAGGTGCGTACTCCGCTTCCGGGTCACAGATAATAACATCATCACTGGTAAGCAAAAAGCAGTTGGCAATTTCTCGTTTTGCGCTGAAGGACTTACCGGAACCCGGCGTACCCAGAATCAGGCCGTTGGGGTTTTTCAGCAGCTTTCTGTCCACCATAATGAGGTTGTTGGACAGAGCATTGATGCCGTAGTACAGAGCTTCTTTCCCGTTCTGGAACAGTTCCTGCGTAGTAAAGGGCACAAAGATAGCTGTGGAACTGGTGGTCAGTCCTCGCTGAATCTCAATCTGATTGAGACCCAGAGGCAGACAGCTCATCAGCCCTTCTTCCTGCTGGAAGTCCAGCCTGGTCAGCTGACAGTTATACTTCTGGGCAATAGAGCCTGCCTGAAAGATGTTGTTGCCAAGCTGACGGGGATTGTCCGCTGTGTTCAGCACCAGAAAGGTCAAAAGGAACATTCTCTCGTTGCGGCTCTGTAAATCCTGCAAGAGTTTTTTCGCTTCACTGCCGTAGGTAGCAAGGTCAGATGGAATGATGTCCATGTCGTATCCGGCACGGACTGCTTTTTTCTGTTCCTCGATCTTGCTGCGGTCCAGGTCGGTAATCTTTCGCTTTACCGTTTTGATGGCTTTCACCTGATCCACCGACTGAATGTGCATACTCACAATGAGCGAGCTTTCCATATCCAGAAAATCAGCCAGCAAACGGTCATTCAGTTCCGGTGCGAGAATCTGCAAAAAAGAAACAGCCCCGTATTTCTTACCCATACGGAACTGCTTGCCGGTGCGGAACTCAAAGGAGCTTGGTGCAATAAAATCCTTTGTGGACAGACCGGAAGGAGCCAGCCAGTCCCATTCAAACTGAAACGGGAGTTGTTCATCCATGTGGAATACCGCATGAAGCTGAAAAAGCCTTTCTTTACCGTCCAGCGTTCTGGCAGCTACACCAAGACGCTTGAAGTTATTAAGTATATCGGTCTCAATACGCTCCAGACGGGGCTTGGCAGCTTTGATGCTGTCCGCGTCGATACCAAAGGTCAGGTATTTGGTCTTGATGAGACCGTTGTTACCTCTGGCCAGCTGATTTTGCAGCATTGTGGTGTATTCCTCGCGGATACTGTCAAAGGCATCCCTCTGGGGCGGGATGGAAATAGAGTTAGCAAAGGTCTCCTCCGATGCCGCAAGGTTCAAAAAAGACAGCTGGAAATGAATCGAGCTGTCAAAATAATTGAGGAAATCACACCAACCCTCAAAGATTGCCGTCTTATCTTCGTTTTGGGAGAGCTGATAGTTAATGTCCTGAAACTGGATAGTCTTTGTGTAGTGGCTGTCTGATATGCGGCAGATTCCGTCCGGCCACATCCGTTCATAAGGGATACTGTCCTGCGCAGATTTTCCTTTTTTGTCCGTGCGGTTAGCGCGGGCAATGGCCGCTTCGATCTGCTTCTTATCGGCGCGGGACAGTTTTTTCTTTGTCTTTACCGGCTGCACAGTTTTTTCCTCGTTTTTTCCGAACATCCGACGCAGCCATTTTTTTATTACGGTGAACAATGTCATACACCTCCTTATCGAGCATTTCCTGCCGCTTTAATACGGCATAAAAGTTGTTGGTCTGGTAAGGTCGCTGCTTTGGACGGATCACAGCTACTTTGAGAATGTTGCCCACGATCTTTTCCAGGGGCTGTCCATGCTTTTCGTACATAGCCAGCATAAAGAAGGGCAGCATAACCAGCATCATACACATAGCCGCTACACTGTTTCCGGTAGGTTTTCTGAGCAAAAAGAAAAGCGGTACGCCAATAAGCGCTCCGCCCGTGAAGCAGATAAGCTGCCGCTTGGTCAGATTGAACATGACCTTTGTTTTGACTTTTGTTAAGTCCTTGGGTACGGGTACATAAGCCAATGTGGAAACCTCCTTCCGTTTTAGTGCGCCTGAAAGACTGATTTGGCGAGACTGCCGGTTTTGAACAGCGTAAAACATAGCAGTACGGTGTAGCCCACGCAGCTCCAGATTGCCATGATGATGTCATCTTCCAGAGCGATGTTCTGCACCAGCACAGCATAAATTGCCACGCAGACGATAATGAGAAACGCCTGAAAGCCCAGTGCCAGCAGGGATCGGAGGTAATTCTGTCCCATACCGCCCCATTCTTTGCCCATCATGGCAGCCATTGGAACGGGAGCCACCGAAGTCACAAGGTAGATCTCAATCATACGGCCATAAATGACGATAAAGATACAGATATATAACGCCCACATGGTAATGCCAATAAAGAGGGATTGGAACCACAGTCCGAACAGCGGTCCCAAATCCATTTCCATCAGCCTCGGTTCCAGATCGGTCATAACTGAGGAAATGTCAATGGACGCATCCGAATTGATAATCCCTGCCGCCTGCGCCACCACGCTCTGCGCCATATCAAAGACGCCCATCACGATATTCCATGTGTTTGTGACAATGAGGATGGCGGTAGCTGATTTGAACACCCACTTGAAAATCATCCAGGTATCCACATCATGCAGGTTGTTCTTGTCTGCAATCATCTGGATCAGGTCTACGGTCATCACGATAGCCAGGATCACACCTGCAATCGGCACCATGATGGAGTTGGACAGATTCTCAATCATATTGAAAATACTGCCATTCCATCCCTGTGGGGTCTGTCCTACCTGTACGGATATATCCGCTACCTGTTGGTTTACACTGTCAAACATCCCCGAAAGGTTGCTCATAATACCGCCCACCAGCATTTCTTTCAGCCAATTCGTCAGGGCTTCAAGTAAGAAATCCATACGGTGTCAACCTCCTTTCCGCCGCCCCCGCAGAACTGCGGGAGCGGCAAGGATTTCATGCAGGAACGCTTAGACAGAGAACAGCCCGGAGAGCAGAGGTACAAGGACCATGCCGACTACGGCTACACCAGCGCCGGCCATGAGCTGTTTTATCCCCAATTAGGTGTAAAACTCTGCTCGATGGCGGGCGGCGGCGTACAAAAAATCTATATGGTGTTTTTAAGAGAACCGTCCCGGCGGGACAGGTCAGGCAGTGACCTGTTCCACCTCCGGGATGGGTTTGAGATTAAAATGAATTTCGATAGAAATGTGTCTTGTTTTATCTTCGTCAATGCGTTCATGCACGACGATTTCTTTGATTAAGCGGTTGAGGGTGGCTGCGTCCAGCTCTGTGATGTTGGCGTATTCCTGAATGGCTTCCACCCATTGTTTTGCGTCATTGGCAAGCTGGACTTCATCGGACAGCCGCTTTCTGCCCTCGGATACTCTGGTTTTAAGCTCCGTCTGCTCGGTCTGTGTCTTTTCCAGCATGGTGTTGAAATTCTGCTCACTGATACGCCCTGCAATCATATCCTCATAAAGCCGCATGACCATTTTGTCCAGAACCTCAATCCGTTCCTCGTCCCTTGTAAGGGAGCGTTCCATTGCTTCCCGCTGTTCCCGCTGCTCTGCTTCACAGGTATTGGTCAGGCGGTCGGCAACCGCTTCCCCGTCCATCAGGGCAGCTCTGGCACATTCCCGGATTTTCCGCAGCACATGGCTGTAAAGGGTGTCATAGTCAATCCGGTGCTGGGTGCAGTGGTTCTTTCCAAAGGCGTTGTAGGTCTTGCAGGAATAAATCCGCTGGGGATGTTTTGCGTTTGTGTAGCGTACCGTCAGCGACTTCCCACACTCGCCGCATTTTAACAATCCGGCAAACAGGCTGATTTCATCGGTCTGCCCCGGACGCTGGCGGGATTTCATCTTGTTCTGCACAATGTCAAAGCTCATGCGGTCAATCAGCGGTTCATGCTGTCCCTCCACCACAATCCAGTCCTCCGGCTTCTTTTCCCCAATTGTGCCGATTTTGAAACGGTAGTCTTTTTTCTGGGAAGCAATCGCACCGGTGTAGACGGGATTCATCAAAAGGTCTTTGATAACGGAGAAGTCCCACATATACCGCCCGTTTTCCGGGTCTTTCTTTTCCCATTTGGTTCGGGTGTTGCGAAGCCCCCGTTCCCGGTTCCACCATGTGGGGCAGGGGATTTTTTCTTCCTCCAGCCGTCTGCGGATATAGTTCGGACCATGACCGTTCAGGGCATATCCGAAAATCAGCCGCACAATCGGGGCGGTTTCCTCGTCAATGAGCAGATGGTTTTTGTCCTCCGGGTCTTTCCGATACCCAAACGGGGCAAGACACCCGGTAAACTGTCCTTTCTGCGCTTTCAGAAGATAAGAGGAATGGACTTTCTTGGAAATATCCTTGCTGTACATCTCATTCAGGATATTCTTGAACGGGGCGATGTCGTTGTTATCCCGCAGGGTGTCGATACCGTCATTCATGGCAATATAGCGGACACCGTTTCTTGGGAAAAAGTCCTCAATCAAATGCCCGGTTTGCAGATAGTTACGCCCCAGTCGGCTGAGGTCTTTCGTGATGACAAGGTTGATTTGCCTGCGCTCAATAGCTCTCAACATCCTCTGTAAATCAGGACGCTCCATATTAAGACCTGTGAAGCCATCGTCCTGATAGACTGCCACAACCTCCCATCCCTGCTTTTCGCAGTATTTTTCCAGCATATCCCGCTGGTTGGCGATACTGGCACTTTCGCCTTGCAGGTCATCGTCCTTTGACAGCCTGCAATAGACCGCCGCACGATAGCCCCCGGCAAGTGCCGAACCGATTGTTCTGTATTCCATTTCGTTCATCATAGCCATTTACCCACACAATCCAGACGGTATCTGGCTCTTTTGAACCTCATCTTCATTATA
>NZ_WWVY01000031.1:0-5411 GCF_009876955.1 Bittarella massiliensis (ex Durand et al. 2017)
CTGTGCAGAAAACCGTGAATGCGGTGCTGGCGGTACTGTCTGTGGTCTTGTTCTTCCTCACACAGCCGCTTGTATGGTGTTTCCGCTTCGTAGACTGGTGGACGGTATTGTTCGTGCTGCTGTGCGGCACGGCGCTGGCCATGCTCATCTGGCGCAGAAGGTCGGAATCTGCAACCGAAGAAGATACAGCTGAGGAGACGGCAAACGCCGCAACATCCGGCTCATAAGTGAAATCCCGCAAGGACAGAGGTCACACTCTTGTCCAAGTGGACAGAAACCACATGGAGGAATACGTGAACCTCTGTCCGCACGAGACCAATATATCAGAATCCGCAAAGGATTTCGATATCAACTGGAGGCGCATCGCGCCAATTTTTCCGGAAGGCTCACTCGCTACGCTCCTTCTCCTTCCGGAAAAATCTGAACCTGCGAAGGAGCTTCGTGATGACTTTATTATAGTAGGAGGAATGCACATGTATCTGTACACAAAATCAATTGCAATGACACTTTGTTCTGTAACGGCGGCGCTTGCTGTTGCACTTACAGGCCTGGCGGAAGACGCGTCCACACCGGACGCGTCCTCCATGCCGTACACGGCGTCCCAAAGCCAGGCGGCGGGTATACCGGACAACGGCACCGTACCGGGAGCCACAAGTGAAACGGCGCCGAGCGACGCCGGTACGGCAGACAGCGCTGCTTCGGAGGCGCCGGGGCCAGACGCCGCGCAGCGGGAAGAGACCGGGTCTGTTCCCGCTGCGGATATTGAGGCGGGCGGCGCCGGCATGCCGGATGCTTCCCCGGATTCCGATGAGACGGAAAAAAACACTGCAAACGCCGCGGAAAGTCCGGTGGATGCAGGCGAAGAAGAGGATGGCGCGCCCCGTGCCGCGCTCATGCCGCTTGACATGCCTTCAGCCATCACCGGGGAGCTTGCCATGCTGCTGGCCACGAACCAGGCCGACAGCATCATGGGAAGCCTGGGCCTTGCACGTTCAGACGAATGCCGCACGGTACAGGCCGTTTTACGGCTGGAAGACTTCAATGGGAAAGATACACTGGATGAGAACTATGCGGCTCTGTGGGCCGCGCTGGAGGACGAAATGAGCGTGCTGTCGGCACAGGGAGCTGATTCCGCCGGGTGCAGCTACGCGGACGGGGCCATTACCATTTGGGCGTGACGGCGCGTTTTTGTTGCCATTGCACAGGGCCGCATCCCAAACTTCGTTGGGTAGGGTGAAACAAGGGCAGAGACGGCGGCGCGGGGTATCCCGCGCCGCTGTGTTGTGGCTGCCGGAAAGGAAAATGCATGGCAGAATATGTGAACTATCTACGGGTATTCGGCGCGCCGGGCGCGGCACGGGCACTGTTTGGCGCCATACAGGATGATACAGCCGGGCTGGGCAGTGTGGATTTCAACCGGATAACCCCCATGCCGGTCTGGATGCGGGAAGAGCCGCTGAGCGCCGGTACGGTGCGCAGGCAGGGCGGAGAAAACTGCTGGCTGGACTGGCGGCAGGCAAACTGGGGAACGCGGTGGAACACGCTGAAGGCACAGGCCAGTGCGGCGGCATACGACGGCGGGGATACCATCCTGTTCTATACGCAGGACGCCGGTGTGCCGGTGCTGATGCAGCACGCGTCCCGGCTTTGTCCGGACGCCGCCCTGCTCTACGCCTGGGCCAGCCGGGACGTTGGTATGGACTGCGGCGCCGCGCGGTACAGGGACGGAGAAATACTGGAGCAAATATGTCCGCGGCCGGCAAGCAGGCGAGCGTATGAGCTTTCGTTCGACATCCTGCGTGAGCCGCCGGAAGCATTCGGGCTGCGGTATGACCCGGATGCGGGAACGTATGTGTATGAAGCAGAACAAAAACAAAAAAAGGAGAACGGGGAATATGGAAATCATTTCGGTCAAGATCACATCGGTGTTTGAAACGGGCGCCGTGAAGGCAAAGGCAAACGCGGTGCTTGGCAGGTTCGGCGTGCGCGGCATCAAGGTATGCGAGGGGAAAAGCGGCCTGTTCGTGGCGATGCCCTCATACAAGTCTGCAAAAGGAAAATACATCGATATCTTTTTTCCAATGGATAAGGAAGCGAAGGAAGAGCTGGCCGGGGCCGTGCTCCGGGCCTATGCGGAAAAACAGGCGGAAAACGTCGCGGCCGCGGTTTTGGCCGGGCAGGAACCGGGGTGAGTCCGTTTTTCTGCGTAAGGACAAGCCCTGAACCGTATGGAGCGCGTGCCGGACAGCGCCTTCCGGCACAGCGGCTGAAACCACAAGGCGCGGAAAAGGAGAAGATGCCTGTGAAAAAGAAATTGACGGCAGTGTGTGTGTTGACGGCAGCCGTGTGCCTTTTTGCGGCGACGGCATTTGCTGAGACGGGAGACGTGGCGGGCGTGATCCAGAGTACATGGCAGAGCGCGGCACAGCAGATCAAAACGGTTGTAAATACAGTAGTGTTCCCCGCACTGGACCTTATCCTCGTGATCGCGTTTTTCGTAAAAGCGGGAACAACGTACTATGAGTACCGCAAGCACGGCCAGATTGAATGGACGGGACTCATCCTGCTGTTCGCCGGTCTGGTGCTTTCTTTGACGGCGCCTCTGTACATCTGGACCATTGCGGGGGTGTGAAAGGTGAATACATTCGAACGGGAGCTGCGGAAAGCGGTGAGCGCCGCAGGCAGGGAAGACCGTGCGCGGTACGTTGGCCGTGCGGCATATCTGGAGCTTGACAGCGGCCTGCACGCAAAGCTGCAGTTTGTTACGCAGGGAATTGCGGACCGGTACGGAGCGCTGCAGCTGAGCGCCATCAGCAGGACGCGGGGAGAGATCGACCGTGTAACGGTGCGTTTTGAAGATGTATGGGGCGGACAGGCGCCATATCTGTGGCGCTGCGACGGGAAAACAGAATGGTATGGAGCTGTCCCGACACCCGGGGATATGGAGCTGCTGGCGCGACAGATCGAAACGTTCTGCGCACTGTATGAACAGGACCCGCGGCAGGAGATGTGCGGAATGGGATATTAGGCGGACGCAGATATACGAAATAGCCAGGAGGTGACCGTCTATTTTTGTATGGGATTTCGTGGCCGACGCAGTTTTGGGACAGATCTTTGACTGGATCTACGGAAAGCTGGCCGGCTTTTTCAGTGAATTTTTTGAGATGATGAACATGATGGGAGCGGAGCTGTTCGACCTTCCGTGGACGCAGGCCGTGGTGCTGTTTTTCAGCCGGTTTGCATGGGTGCTGTACGCAGTAGGGCTTGTAGTGGCGGGTTTTGAATACGCCATCCAGTCCCAATCGGGGCGCGGCGACCTGCACGGCCTTGCGCTCAATGGGATCAAAGGCTTCATGGCCGTGAGCCTGTTCACCACAGTGCCGGTAGAACTGTACCGCCTGTGCGTCACACTGCAGGGCACGTTCGCGTCGGGTCTCGCGCAGCTCATGGGCGGGGAGGACGGCAGCATCGGAAGCCTGACGCGTGCGGCAATGGGCGCGCTGAACGGATACGGCGCTTTTGTGGGCCTGTTCCTGCTGATCCTGCTCGGCTATGCCGTGTTCAAGGTGTTCTTTGCGAACCTCAGGCGCGGCGGCATCCTGCTCATCCAGATCGCCGTGGGCAGCCTGTACTTTTTCAGCGTGCCGCGCGGATACCTGGACGGGTTCTGGAACTGGGGAAAACAGGTGGCCGGGCTGTGCCTGACGGCTTTTTTGCAGACGACAATGCTCGTTGCAGGCCTGATGGTGTGGAATACGAATATGCTGCTGGGCTGCGGCATGATGCTGGCAAGCACGGAAGTTCCGCGGATCGCGGGCGCGTTCGGTGTGGACACCAGCACGCGCGCCAACGTGATGGGCGCGGTCCACACGGCACAGTCCGTCATCAATACTGTGCGGATGGTCTCTTCCGCGCCGGGCTGAGGATGCATTGTGCAAAAGCTCAGGCTGGGAAGCCTGTTCGACGGGATCGGCGGATTCCCCCTTGCCGCGGCAGTGTGCGGGATAGAGCCTGTATGGGCCAGCGAGATCGAGCCGTTCCCCATCGAAGTCACAAGGCTGCGGTTCCCCGGAATGCTGCATGTGGGGGATATTACGAAACTCAGAGGGGCGGAGCTTCCGCCCGTGGATATCGTCTGCGGAGGTTCGCCGTGCCAGGACCTGAGCATCGCGGGCCTGCGGGCAGGTCTCGCGGGCGCGCGGTCCGGCCTGTTCATGGAGCAGCTGCGTGTGATCCGGGAGATGCGGGATGCAGACCGGGCCAGAGGTAGAACAGCTCTCGCTGTTCGGCCCAGATACATGCTCTGGGAAAACGTGCCGGGCGCATTCTCAAGCTATGACGGGGAGGACTTTCGAGCAGTGCTGGAGGAAACAGCGCGCGTGGCAGAGCCGGACGTGTCAATCCCTCGACCTGAGGCCGGGACATGGAAATCTGCTGGGCGCGTACTGGGAGGAAATTTCTCCATCGCATGGGCGGTTTACGATGCAGAATTTTTCGGAGTCGCCCAAAGACGCCGCCGTATCTTCCTTGTCGCAGATCTTGCTGGGCACAGTGCCGCGGAAATACTATTTGAGCGCGAAGGCCTGCCGGGGTATACTGCGGCGAAGCGCAGAACGTGGGAAGACATTGCCGCCGCAGCTGGAATCCGCCGTGCGGATGCAGGCGGGGCTGAGGGAGGAGCCGGAAACCGGGGGCTGACAGCCTATGCGGCCAACGGACGGGATGAGGTGCGGCCCATGTACGGTACGGCTACAACGATTACAGCGCATCCAAGCCTGCGCCAGGAGACGATCCTGTTGGAGCGGGAGGTGTGCCTCAATGACCAGGGCGGCATGCGTATGGATGTGAGTGAAGGCGTGAGCGGGACGCTGCGGGCGGATATGGGGGGCCATACTCCCATCGTGCTGGGCAGCGAACAGGGTGGGGCGGAGGTGGCGTTCGACCTCTGTCCCACCCTTACAGCAAGCGCGGGGATGAGTGGGAACAACCGGCCGGTGTTGTTTGAAAACCATTCACAGGACGGCCGGTACCGCGGTCCGCTGGAGGTGGCGCCCACACTGCAGGCGTCGTGCGGAATGGGCGGAAACAACCAGCCGTTCTGCGTGGAGGCGCCCGCCTATGGGATCAGCGGGACGGTCATTGGCCGCGGGCCGGAAAACGGCGGGAACGGCGCGGGTGTTTCGCTGGAGGTCGGATATACGCTGACGGCCTGTGACCGGCACGGCGTGTGCGTGCCATATCAGCGTGTTGTGGGTACATTGTGCAGCGGGGACGAAAAAGGTGTGGGGAACCAGTATGTATCCGATGCGAAATGCATCATTGGCCCCCAAAACAGGGTGCGGCGGCTGACGCCTCTGGAGTGCGAACGCCTGCAGGGATTCCCGGACAGGTGGACGGATATCCCCGGCGCG
>NZ_WWVY01000032.1:0-4075 GCF_009876955.1 Bittarella massiliensis (ex Durand et al. 2017)
TGGTAAACGATACACAGGCAGGCAAAAGCGCATGGTAGCATGCGCTTTTGCGTGTCCTGTGCGCATAGTGATTTGGATTTGAGGCAATGTGATATTCTGGTTGCCAAAAAAATAGGGCTGGCGTATAATTACCTTATTAAACACTACTTTCTAACTTTGGTATGCAGTAGGAAATTCGGTATGAGCGATGTCGTTTTTTGAGCCGAAGGATTAAGCTACAAAGAGGAGGTACAGCAAAATGGATAAACTTGTTGTTCGTGGCACGGAAATCAATGTCCAGTGGAACCTTAAGCGGGATGATTTCCTCAGCTTAACTGATATTGCAAAAATTAAAGATAACGACAATCCGAGGTATATCATTCAGAACTGGATGCGAAATAGAAACACTATTGAATTTCTGGGCGTATGGGAAACACTTTACAATCCTGATTTTAACCGTGTCGAATTCGATGCGTTTAGAACACAGGCCGGTTTGAACAGTTTTGTGATGACTCCTCAAAAATGGGTAGAGACTACTAACGCCATCGGTATTATTTCAAAGGCGGGGCGATATGGAGGGACCTATGCCCATAAAGAAATTGCATTTGAATTTGCGTCTTGGATTTCAGTAGAATTTAAGCTTTATTTGGTCAAGGAATTCGAACGTCTTAAAACCGAAGAGATGAAACAGCTTGGCTGGGATATTAAGCGCAACCTTGCCAAAATCAATTATCGAATTCATACCGATGCAATCAAAGAAAATCTGATTCCGCAAGAGCTTTCTGTGCGCCAGATGTCAATAATTTACGCTAATGAAGCAGATGTTTTAAATATGGCTCTATTTGGCATGACCGCCAAACAATGGAGGGATGCTCATCCAGATCTCAAGGGGAATATTCGTGACTATGCTAATGTTTCACAACTTGTATGTCTTTCAAATTTGGAGAATTTGAATGCCGTGTTTATCAACGAGGGAATGACTCAGATGAAACGGCTGGAGAAACTTAATGCTATCGCTATCAGTCAAATGAAGATACTGACGGAAGATCATCGGATTCTGCAGCTCGAAGCAGCAAAAGATAGTTAAGAAGATTAGGATATAATAAGGAATGCTTCCTATTTTAATTCCTTTGAATGCGTGAGAATTAAGATAAGTGAGATCAAATAAGTTCATGGTATATGATACCTCTTTCGAAATAGAGTATCGGTATTGATGTATCGAGGATTGAGTTCTTAATTCATTAGCTACGCTTTGAATATAATTAGCAAAGAGGAGACATAAGATGAACGAGCAAATTCAAGAATAATGTAATGTTGAACAAACATACTTGACAATTAGGGAATACCTACTTCACATATCTTCCAACAGAAGACGAATTGAGCCGAGAATTGCGTCTTGATGAATTTAGAAAATTGGAAGAAGACACGATCAATTGCCCAAATTAGTGAAACAGAGCCGAATAGCGTGATTTAGCAATTCGTTTTTGGAATTTCTGCATTGGAGAAAAGAAAATGGATTTTCAAATTTCAAATTGTAACAACATTGATTTTGGATTAATTCATATAGAAGAAAATTGTTTGAATATTAAGTATGCTGCGAATGGAACAGGAAAAACAACTATAGCCAATGCACTTGATGCGATAGATAAAAAAGAAGAGTTAAAAGAGTTGGTTCCATATAAATATAGAGACAATATTCCAATTGAATCCGAACATCTCCCTGCAGTAACTTGCAATTGTGGTACTCCGAGCATTGCGATTTTTAATGAAAAATATGTAGATGAATTTCTATTTGTTGGAGATGAGCTGATTAAGGGGAGCTTTGACATTTTCATTAAAACGCCGGATTATGATTTGCATATGACAGAGATTCAGAAATTAATGAATGACATTCAGATTGCATTTGCGAATGATCCGGAAATTGAAAAGCTTTTTTCTGAATTGACGGCTTTTGTTGAAGGTTGTGGAAAAGCGCAAAAGGGATACTCAAAAGCGAGCATATTGGGAAAGGGGCTAGGCAAAGGAAACAAAATACAAAATGTTCCAGAGGAATTAGCTGAATACAAGAGCTTTATTCAGGGTGAAAATAATATTAATTGGATTGCTTGGCAAGGTAAAGGACGAGATTTTATAGATGAAAATGATCGTTGTCCTTACTGTGCAACGGCTATTGATGAGAAACGAAAAGAATTGACAAAAAAAGTAGGCGAGGAGTATGATTCTAAAAGTGCGCAAAATTTATTAAAAATGGTAGACTTATTACGTTCTATGGAAGATTTCTTTTCGGATGCAACGAAGAGAATGCTGAGCATACTAATTAGTAACACCTCTGGCTTTACGAAGGAACAAGAGCTTTTTATTGGTGAAGTACGAAAAGAAGTTGAATCATTGCGTGATAGGCTAATAGAAATTCGTGCGATAAATTTTTCGAAATTGAAGGACGCAAAATGTGTGACAGATGTGTTGAATGATAAGAAAATCGATTTGTCATATTTAATTCACTTAGATACAGAGTACACTGCAGCACGAATCGCTACTATAAATGGAGCGATTGAAAAAGTTTTAGAGAAAGCGACTCTGCTCCAGGCCGAAATAGGGAAGCAACGGGCAACAATCAAGCGCACAATTGAAAAAAATCGCGAAGAAATCAATTCTTTTCTTGAAAATGCAGGATACAAATATCATGTTGAAATTGAGGAAAACATAGAAACATATCGTTTGGTTTTAAAGTCAAATGAAGGAGCACATATTAGTAATGTAAAGTCTCGACTTAGTTATGGAGAAAGAAATGCTTTTGCGTTAGTTCTATTTATGTACAGTCAACTAAAAGAAAATGCGGATTTAATAATTTTAGATGACCCTATCTCTTCCTTTGATAAAAATAAGAAGTATGCTATTATTGCGATGCTGTTTCGCGGTGAACACTCTTTCAGGGGCAGAACAGTAATGATGCTGACTCATGACTTTGACCCGATTGTGGATTTGATACATGAACCATCAATTCGAAAAAGATTTGCACCTCCTCCTAATGGGTATTTTCTTTGGAACAATAATGGAGAATTGCAGGAAAAGAAGATATTACCGGACGACGTGTGTTCTTTTTACCAGTTGGCAGAAAAGATTATTAGTGGAGAAACCGATGAGATAAACAAGCTTGTTTATTGGCGACGACAGTTGGAAGCGTGTGGTGAGAAGGGCGTTATATGGGATATTGTTTCTAGTCTTTTACATGGACGTGAATATCCAACACGACGGAAGGGAAATGAAGAGGTAAGGTTGACGGCAGAGGAATTTGAAGAAGGAGTATTGCAGATAAGGGCGAAATTTCCTGCGTTCGATTATCAAAGAATATATGAACGAATTAGTGATCCTGCAACATTAATTGAATTGTATCATAATACTACTTGTGGATATGAAAAAGTTCAGTTATATAGATTGATAGATTCGGAATTGAAAAAGAACCCGATTATAAAAAAATATGTTGATGAATCATATCACGTGGAAAATGATTGTTTGTTCCAATTAAACCCGGAGAAATATGAGATTGTCCCCAATTACATTGTCGAGTTCTGTAATAATGGGGTTGATTTAATAGCACAAGGGATATAGACCGATTTGTTGTACACATATCTGGCTATAATTAATCGTAAAGATAATTGAAGATTATTAAATATAGTCTTTACGGAGGTCAGATGAATGAAAATAATATTTCCAGATAGGTGTACATGGCCGAGTGAAAAATGCAAAACAGTTGCAGATCTTATCGAGAAGAGAGTAATATTACTTGTGGGGGATAAAAAGGCTGGAAGTATCGCTGAATTAGTTTTTAGAAGGTTAAAAGGAGATGTTGGTTCGTTAATTGAATCAAAGGGGAAAAGTAAAATTATTGTATTAGATGAGTCGTATTTATACAATTTAACTGAATTGGGAACTGGACGGGGAGACTTTGATTGTACGATTTTAGAGCTGCTAAAATAGATAACATATAGAATAATTTTAATAGAGTGTATTACTGTTGTTAGAGCAGCTGACTCTTAATCAGCGGGCCCAGGGTTCGAGTCCCTGAAAGTGCACCATTATCAGCAAACTCGAACTT
>NZ_WWVY01000033.1:0-3754 GCF_009876955.1 Bittarella massiliensis (ex Durand et al. 2017)
CCGCGACCTCCGATATGCCCCTGTGTCTGGATTACATCGTCAATGCCAATTTCGGCCCCGGCGTGCAGAACGACGCCAACAACGACGGAGTGCAGGACAGCGATGTGTGCCTGATCGACACCGAGCTGGGCAAACAGTATTCCGACTGGAGCTTTCCGAACCTGACGCTCCGCTCCGGGCGCAGCACGTTCCAGAGCATGATCCTGATGTACGACGACCGCGCCCACATCGATGACCACTACGGCGCGGGCAACCCGGACTACGATAAGGACGATAAACTCATGTTCCGGGACGGCGGGGACGGCCTGTCCGCCATCAACGCAAAAATCACCATCAACAATCCGCATTACATGATGATTACGGCCAAATCCAACGCCGGGATCAGTGTGGAGGCCATGGAAAGCTGGCTGCGCGCCAACGTACAGTGGCGCAGCTATGACCCCACGGCCAAACCTGCCAAAATCACCGTATATGTGGACGTGGAAAACAATCTGGCAAGCAAAACGAATGCAGTCAGCGGCTTTTTCCGCAGCCTGTTAGGGGCCGCGCCTGTCATCGATGCGCCCGGCACCGTGCAGGAAAACGGCACGATCACCTTTACCTCCAACGCGGGCTACCCCGCCCAATGGCAGATGTCCGAGGACGGAGGCAAAACCTTTGTGGATATGCCGGGTGAGACACAGCCCTATCTGGTGATCGATACGGCCCTGCCCATGATGCAGGGCTGGCAGTATCGGGTGCGCAATGCCTCCGGCGATACCAGTGCCCCGGTGACGCTGCAAATCTCCAACGACATTATGCTGCTACCTGTGCAGGCCGGAGCAAGCACGGAATGGGCTTTCGAGGCGCAGAGCGGCGCGGTGTCCCAATTCGGCGATGCCAGCAAGCAGACGATCACCCTGCGCAACGCGGCGGTCACGACCGGGACACCCGGCTTCTATGCGTCAGCCAAAATTACGATTCCGCAGGAATATGTGGATGCCAACGCCACGGTGGATATTACCTACCATCTGGATTCTATTGATTCTCCGGGTGGCAATATCTGCATTTCCGCCGTACAGCCCGGTGACAGCGATTGGGCATACAACCCCGACCGCGACCGTCTTGTATCCTCCGCCAATGCGGGGCAGACCGTCACGGAGCATTTCACACTCAGTTCCCAATACGTCAAGAACAATGAAGTGGCACTGACGATGTGGAACAATGGGCGCATAGTAAATGAATGGGCGCAGGTGACGATCACCCAGGTCAAGGTCAACGGCGTCCCCATGACGCCCGGAGGCAAGCCCACGCTGGCCCGCACTTCGCACAGCGGCTACGATGTGGCGGACATTTCCGCGTGCAAAGAGCTTCCCCTGCCGGGCGGCGGCCAGCTGACCATCACGGCCATCAACAAAATCTATGACGGCACAGAGACCGTGGCAAAGGCGTCCATCGGCTCGCCCGTGTCCCCCTCTGTGGCACAGCAGCTGCTTGCCCGGGCGACGATCGCTTACAGTTCCGGCTCCAGCACATCCGGCACGGCCTCATCCGGTTCCGGCTGCATCGACGCCGGGAAATATACCGCGACCGTTACGCTGCAAGCGGCGGACGCGCAGAAATACGGCATCAATCAAACGGCCAGCTGTACGTTCCAGATCGCGGCAAGGCCGCTGCATCTGTACAGCTACAACAACGACCGCGCCTATGACGGCACCGACCAGGGCACAATCCGCAACATCCAGATCAAGCCCTTTGACGACACCGCCGCATCGGGTATCGTAGACCGGGACAAAGGCAAGGTCACATTGAGCAGCGCCAGCGTGAGCGGCGGCTACAAGGAGACGATCCACCAAACGGCGGGCCAGCAGATCGACATGGTGCGCGGCGGCTCGCTGACGCTCACCGGCGAACGGGCGGGCAATTACCGCATCTCGACCGAGGACTATACCGGAGCGATCACTCCGCGCGGCCTGACTGTGCACAGTCTCTATCAAGACCCCGGCGACACAGGAAACAATCCCCGCAACGTCAAAGTGTACGACGGGACAAACGAGGCTACGATTACGCATATCCTGCTGGACGGCGTGGTAGAGGGCGACGATGTAATCGTGGCCCAGGACAGCATTGCTGGCACCTACGAATCCTCCAATGCAGGCGAGACACTAACCCCGGACGGCACGGCGCAGGAGAATGCGGAAAACAAGCTGCTTGAGTACAAAATCACCCGCACGGGAGAGATCAGCCTGGACAATAACCCTTATGGGGACTATGAGATCAAGGCCGAGCAGTACAGCGGCGCAATCCGACGCCGCACCATCAGCGCATTTGTCGGCAATCTCACCGCCCGCTACGGCGACGGACTGGCCGAGGAACCGACTGCGGCGGCAGAGTATTCCGCAGCCGAGGGCGGCAGCGGCACCCAGCTGCAAATTTCCGCGCTGGTGGCAGATGACACGCTGACGCTGGACGCAGATAAGAGCGGCTTTGAATACGCTCCGATCACCGCAGAAACGGAAGCCGGTTACTATCCGCTTGAGTATGTCGGCCTGACCGAAGAAAATTACCCTGTACTGCGAAACTACATCATCTGGTACGAACCGGGCAGCATCGCTGTCACTCCGCGCCCGCTGGTGATCAGCGCGGGAGAATACAGTATGATCTACGGTGACCCGCTCCCGGAATTTGCACCCGCGTACAACGGTTTCATCAACGGCGATACGCCGGACAGCGATTTGCAGGGCGAGCCTGTCTTTGTGACGGACGCCACATCGACCTCCGACGTGGGCTGCTATCCCGTGGAGTTGTCCGGCTTGACGGCCAACCCCAATGCCAACGGCGCGGAAAATTATGTGGTGTATCTCCAGCCCGGCACGCTGGACATCAACCGCAGGCCCATTATTATTGAGCCTGATCCTGACCCAGACCCCGATCCCGCCCCTGTGCCGGAGCTGCGGCGCGTGAAAACAGAAAAAGAAGCCGACCGGGAAGCTGCGGCTGTGGGGGATATCATCACCTACAAAATCACAGTGAACAACATCGGCAGCGTGGAGCTGAAAGACATCCCAGTACGCGACACCAACGACGGCGCGGGCCGAATCACCGCTGCGGACGGCCCCGGCTACACCTGGAACGAGGACAGCGGCACATGGACGATCCACCGGCTGCCTGTGGGCAAATCCATCACGATCACCTATACGTATGAAGTGGTGGAAGCGGATGACGGCAAGGACATCACCAACGTGGCCGTCACCACAGTGCCCGGCACGAACCCCGAAGACCCGGATAACCCCGGACACGGCATTGACCCGGAGAAACCCATTGACCCGGACGCCGAGTATCCCTCGGACGAGGTCATTGTGCCGGTCGATCCAGACCGCGAGCCAGACCCCGATCCCGACCCTGTGGACGGGCGCAGCATTACCATTGTCAAATTTACGGACACGGCTTTTGCGGCGGTGGGTGACACCATCGGCTATGGAGCGACCGTCACGAATAACGGGACTGTGGATCTCACCAACATCCGTTTGGAGGACGTATTTGCCAATGCATCCGGCCCGATCACTCCCGTGGAGGGAGACGGCTATGTATGGGAGGACGGAGACGCCCTGATCCCGGAGCTGGCTGTGGGCGAGAGCGTGACCGTGTACTTTGATTACACGGTACAGGCCGACGACGCGGGCAAAAATCTGCGCAATGTGGTAATCGCGTCTGTGCCGGGCGAAAATCCGCCTGATCCCGATGCGCCGGATACCGGCGTCAACGACCCGGACGC
>NZ_WWVY01000034.1:0-6890 GCF_009876955.1 Bittarella massiliensis (ex Durand et al. 2017)
TGCCATATTGACCACTCCTTTTGGGTTTCTGACACAAAGCATACCGTCAGCTGTGCTCAATAGCCAGCTCCAAACCCGCTATTCTACAATACCAACGAAAACATTTGGCATTACCAACACAAAAGCGGCAGCGCCGGTATGTCTCACACCGGCGCTGCCGCTTTCATTCAATACTATGATGGAAACAATACGTTTGACAGACGTTCCGCCGCAAGCATCCTGCTCTCCATCTGCGGGTGGCAGTAGGTCCTTTCCAGAAAATCCGTGCTCGCATGCCCCGCGATCTCCGCGACCGTCTGCTTGCTTATCCCCTCTGCAAGCATCGTCGTGATCGCATAGTGCCGCAGCGTGTGCACATGGAATTCTCTGCTGAATCCATTCCTGTCGTAGAACCGCCTCAGCCAGTGTGTGAACGTGGCGGGGTCCGGAGCCGAACCATTCTCATTGACAAACAGCAGCGCATCCTCGATGATCTCTCCCTGCGTTTCCAGATGCCACTGCCTCAATGCATCCAGCACTCCGGACATCGTCCTGCTGACCGCTATGAGCCTTGGCTTTCCATTCTTTGTCGGGCCCTCCAGCAGACCCGCTCCCCGAACACGCCCCCTGCTCCGCGACACTACGATGCATTCCCGCCGGATATCCTTCCACCGCAGCGCGCACAGTTCTCCGCGCCTCATTCCTGTAAGCATCATCAATGTAAAATAGCTTCGGTAAAGGACGGGCGCCTGCTCCAGCAGTCCGAGAAAACGTTTGGCTTCTTTGTCTGTAGGGATCTTTTGCTCCCTATACTTCGCTTCCGGCTTTCCAATGCATTGTGCGGGATTGTACGCAATGATCTGGTTTCTCTTCGCATCATTCAGCACCACCGAAACCACGCCCCAATATTTTTGCACCGTCGCCTCGCCCAGCTGCCTGCCGCTTGGCCCCGGCTGTTTTCGGAGCCGCTCCAAAAGATACTCTATCGTTATCGGACGAAGCTCTTTCAGACGGATCTGTCCGATCTCTCCATACACCCGTTCCAGCATCTGCCGGTACCCGGCGAGCGTACTGGGCGCGTAATGCGTCTGCCTTTCCAGCCATCCGCGTGCATACGCCTCAAATGTCTTTTCTCCATCCTCCGCATAACCGTACTTGAATTCCTTTTCCAATTCTTCCGCTGCGTGCATCACATACTGAAGCACCGAGCGCCGGGGGATCCTTTTCGGAACATGGAGCGTCCTTGCTTTGCACACCTTTCTTCCATCCGGCCGATATCCGTTTGAGACCGTAATTTTGTACCGCCGCTCATCCAGCTGTTTCAGACTGGCCAATAGGGAAACTCCTTATCGGCCGATATCCGGCCCAAAGAGTTCCCGAAAGAACTCCGGGTTTTGTTTGACGTCGAGCCAGCCCGCATAGCACTCGATCGCTTTCTCTACAAATTCATTGCGCGAACTCACACCCGCCGCCCGGAGATGCCCGTCGCACAAACGGATATGCCTTTGCGTGATGGCCAGGCCGGGCTTTATCCTCTTTTCCTGATGAAATCTGTACATCGCATCCATCCTTTCATTTTTTGCATGGTACCGGTTTTTCGGCCGGTTTGGTGTCACGGAAAAACCGCGGTACACTGCCGAAATCTGGCTCTTTTTCGCTGTTTTGGTGCGCTCAATTGGTACCACACCCCCATTTTGGTGTCACTCCGGTACCACGCTCAGCCCGCACTGCGGGCTGATGTATCCCCAAGGCGTCGCGAAAGCGGTGTCTTCCTTTCTCCTGCTATCTTTTTCGATTGGCCCCATGGAGACCCGTCCAATTACTCACCGGGCTTCCGGCGGAGCCCGGCTTCGCTACATCCCGGCCACAGCGGCCCTGTGAGGCCTTTTCAGGGCAGAGGCGGGCATCTTTCCGTCCCCGGTCTTTGGCGCGAAACACCGGGCAAAGCCGCGGCCTGTGACGGTTGTGACGATGGTGACGGTATTTTGGACGCCGCCCCGCTCCAAGAAATATCGTCATTTGCGTCATTACCGTCACAGCTCAGACGGATCGTCCTGCTGTCGCGTGTGCGCCTGAGCGTGTAACTCACGCCGTTTGCTTTCAGCATTCCCTTGTGCTTGTTCAGCCAGCGGCTGAGAATGTTGGGACGGAGCTCGCAGGGCAGAGCGTCATGGAGAATTTCCAACAGCTCCGATGCCGTGCCTTCGAACTGCTTTTCGTCGTGCAGCCAATCAATTACAATCCCGATCACTTCTTCGTCTGCACTCCGCGCTGTTTCTTCATCTTCTCTGCATTCCCAGATGTGAGACATTGGATCGAACTGCAGTTTTAATTCTTTCGATTCAATGTCCCGACCCGTACAGAACAACGTTCCATAGTTTGAACTCCTGTCCTCACGCTGCAGGATGAAGGTCCCGTCCGCGGCCCCACTCATGCCCGCTGTTCCGGACACCCTGTTCAACGGGTCGCTGTCATACTGCTTGCGCAGATGGTGGACCAGCAGCACAGTGGTCTTGCAGCGGTCGGCCAGCTCTTTGAGCCGCGCCAGGTCGGCATAGTCCCTCGCATAGGTATTGTCCGTACAAGTTTCCCGCACTTTCTGCAGCGTATCGATGACGATCAGCGACACCCTCCCGTGTTCCCGGACGAAGGTTTCGATCTGTCCGGCCAAGCCATCCGCCAGAGTTCCCGCATGTGTGGCCAGATACAAGTTTTCCGATGGGTCCTCCGTGATGTCCAGCAGCCTGTCCTGCAGCCTGTGATAGCCGTCCTCCAGGCACAGATAGAGCACCGTACCCTGCTGTGTCGGATATCCCCAGACCTTTTCTCCGCCTGCCACCTGCTGGCACAGCCACAGCGCCAGCCAGCTCTTTCCTGTCTTTGGCGCTCCCGCAAGGATGTGCAGGCCCTGCACCAGCAGGTCTTTCACCGCATACCCCGGCGGTTCCAATACTGCATCCGCCAATGTGCGGGCGTCGATCGTTCTGAGCCTACCGGCCATCAATACCTCCTGGGGTTCCTGTTTGTTTGTGTATAGCATTCTCCTTCCGGTTGATTTTCTCATCCCTGTCGGGTACACTCATTCTAGCAAGAAGTCTTCCCGTCCGCAATACTTTCAAAGAAAGACGGGGACATTAAAAAAGTGCATCGGGGACAGGTGGTCAGATGGAAACAAAACGGCTCATTGAAACAGAAAACAGCATCCAGGAATTCACCGTACGGTTCTACGGCGGCACGGTAATGATCGAACAAAACCAGTTGCCGCTGGGGCAAATTTCCTGCGAGCTGCTGGATTATCCAACGGGGGAGTTGCTTGCGCTGCATGATGAAGCCGTCAGGCTTTTTTCCATCGTGCGGGACTCTCTTTTTGCCCGGGACAAAGAAAAAAGCCCCGCGCTGGCCGCTGCCGTGCAGTGCCAGTTGAACAGGGCTTTGAAGCATGTGTATCCGCTTCCGCTGTTTTCTCTTTTGAATATTGACAGGGATACATACGGGACGATGCTGGAGGAGCTGTGCCGGAGTGCGCCGGAAGAGTTCCAGAAAGCCGTGACGCCGGGAACGCCGGAAAACGAAGCCCTCAGCTCCTTCTTCGGGAAGCTGTTCCGGCTGCCGGATGAACTTCTGTGCTTCCAGAGCTATGTTTCCACGATGCTGGACTTCTATTTCGAACCGCTGGGACGCAGGAACGCGGAGCATTATGCAGTGGGTGTTTACCGGTTCTTTTCCGATGCCGCCGCACAGGAGGCCCTGCGTGCCGCACTGCCGCCCTATCCCACTTTTGAGTTCCTGCAGAGCCGCCCGGCCATGACGGAATATGTGACGATGCCGGATCCTGTGCAGCCGGAAAAGTACATCCTTGCGGAGCGTGTTGTTTTCTCCAGCCTGGCCGATTTTCTCCACATGGATCTCTTCCGTGGCCTGATGCACGGAAATGTTCCGCGCCGCTGCCACAACTGCAGGAAGTTCTTCCTGCTGCAAAACGGATACGATGTGCGGTACTGCACCCGGATCGCGCCGGGAGAAACGAAGCGTACCTGCAGGCAGGTCGGCGCGCACAACAAGCAGGCGGACCGGGACAGCAAGACGCCGGTGCAGATCGAATACGAAAACACTTACAACCGTTTGAAAAAGCGGAAGGCACGCGGGAAGATTTCAACCGATGAATGGAATGCTCTGGTCGCCAGAGCACAGGACATCAGGGAGCAGGCTCAGCGAGGGTGCCTTTCGGATTTTGAGATGAAGAAGGCGTTTGACAAGATTTAATTTTATGATATCCATTGGCGATGATTTCCTTTTTCTCGTTCACAAGCTGATTGTAGGCGGACACAAACGCCGCCTTGACCTCTTCCTCGGTCACATGTGGAGTTTTGCATTTCTCGCCATCGTACTTGTGGTTGCAGCGGTATATGACCTTACGGTATCGGTCTGTAGAATGTCAGACCTTCGAGCCGTACCAGCCGCCACAGTCGGCGCACTTTATCTTGTTGGAGAAAATACTCACGCCGCTGTATCGTGAACCGCCCTTCGTGCGCTTGGCAAGTTCAGCCTGTACCATGTCGAACACCGCAGGGCTGATGATCGCCTCATGGTTGCCCTCCACATAATACTGTGGTACCCCTTACAGATCGTTACGGAACATGGTTTTCGTTATGTGCGTATACAAGCCCGAATAGGTCGCACGCATTGCGCCGCCGAACGAGAGGTGACTCTGCTGTCGGCAGGCAAAAAAATAAGCCTTCTGCACACCCCTCGGTGTGAGAAAGGCGGTAATTCCTATGAATGTAAAACGCCCTAACGAAAACGGGCAAAAATCTTTGTATCAATCACGCAACTGCTTCATCATAAACACGCCCGTTGTAGGGCTGCAAAACCTCAACCAGAGTACGAACTACACAAGAGGGTGTATAGAACTCACCAGCAAGTTTTCCTTCCTGCTCTGCAAACTTGGAAAGGCAGTATTCATATGTGCGCCCGAGAATGTCCTTGCTGTTTCCATGCTCGACCATCTGGATGTTTGTGAAGAGGTCAACAACATCACCGAGCCTCCTCTTGTCCAGTTCATGACGGGCAAAGTTTTTAGGCAGGATGTCTTTGAGACGCTTGCTTTCTTTCTCAATGCTGCGCATTGCATCATCGATCACAGTACCAATTTCAGGGGTATGTGCTGCTGATGAAATAACACTCCAACGAGCATTTTCGGGCACGAAGAAAATATTTTCGACAACATATTCGTCGATGTCTTCTTCAAAGCCATCTCCCTCTGCAAGTAGCTCCTGATACTACTTCAGCAAAGATCCTGCCAATGAGTCGGCTTGAGGTGGCAAAAGAATTTGACGCTTTTGTACTGCTGTAGTCGTGTGCTCAAGAATATATCTGGATGGTGTTGCTATATACATTGTATTGATAAAAGTCACGTCTGAAATCAAAACATTTCTGAAATGCTTTTATATAGTGAAGATGTATGGGGGATTTCAGAGAGTCCACTTTGAATCACATCTGCGATGTCCGTGCTGACAGCAGCGCGAGCCAGCATGGTCGCTATAAACATCGCTTCATAAATTCCATTTTTGATGTGAGAAAGGCTTGCGTCGTGCCACGCCATTTCAGCGGCCGCGTGAGAATTTCCGGGATTAATATAACCAAAATAGTCCGCGCGAATCTATGCACCAAGCCACTCGCGATAAGATTTTTTATGACGGGCAGAGTCAGGCGCGGTATAGATTTTGAGAGCTATGTGGAAAGCGCAATTGATCATAAGTAAGTTGGCGTGCTGTCTGCTAGGTGTTTGGGGCGTTAAGCAGCAAAATCGGCCGGTCAGTTGGGTAACTGCGCGGGTTTGCGCAGGATATCATGATGCACACAGCGGTAAAATAAATGGCATATCTCTGCAAAGTCTTGTGTTTGCGCCATTATCCACATTAGCTTTACTGCGGCCGCTTCCACGGTCATATCGTATGTTTGCAGAACGTTGTACCGGCGCACAGCTCGAACGCCCACTTCATAGATTTCAACATCGCTGCCTTCCAGCATGACCTGTGTTGCGAGCACTACCAGCTTTCCCTTCCGCGTCAGTGTCTCTAGTGCGTCCAGAAAGTTTTGGTCACCTTGAAACGGCAGTCCGCCTACACCATAGCCCTCGATGACAATAGCGTCGTAATGCTCGCCAATATACCGTAGGATGTCGGGCGTGATGCCTGGCATCAGCTTCAGAGGAAACACACGGGGGACAAGGGTGTGATAAAAGCATACCTTTGGGTCTGCTTCCTCACAGCCGACATAGCGGAATACCTGGCTGCCGTCGATGAAGGCAGCAATAGGATAGTTGATGCTTTCAAATGCACTGTAGCTTTTAGTGCGCACTTTTCGCGCCCGGGTGCCCACGATTGCTTTGCCGTCGAATACGACATAAACGCCGTGTACATCGTTCTGCACGGCGAAACGCAGGCTGTCCAGCAGATTCTTTTTCGCGTCTGTCACAGGCGCGGACATCGGCTTTTGAGAACCAGTGAGGACAATAGGTTTGGGCGCATTTTGCACAAGATAGGACAGCGCCGCTGCCGTGTAGGCCATGGTGTCGGTGCCGTGAGTGATGACAAATCCGTCGTAATCTGTGAAGGAGGTTTCGATTTCCAATGCAATACGCGTCCAGTGTTCGGGTTGTATATTGGTGCTGTCGATGTTGAAAAGCTGACGTACATCCACTTCACAGAATGTGTCAGCTTGTGGAATATAAGATAAAAGCTCCTGTGGCGTGGCAGCAGGGGCGAGGCCGTTTTCCGTTTCCACAGAGGCAATGGTGCCTCCGGTGGTGAGTAAAAGAAGCTTTTTCATGGCTATGACCATTCCTTTCCGCTGCGCTCCAAGGCACCAAAATGGATGAAACACAAGTGCCTCTAACACAGCAAGTCGAA
>NZ_WWVY01000035.1:0-3018 GCF_009876955.1 Bittarella massiliensis (ex Durand et al. 2017)
GGGTGCGGCGGCTGACGCCGCTGGAGTGCGAACGCCTGCAGGGCTTCCCGGACAGGTGGACGGATATCCCCGGCGCGTCCGATACCGCGCGGTACAAGGCGCTGGGCAACAGCGTGGCGGTGCCGTGTGTTGAGACAGTGCTTGCGGCCGTTCAAAACTACTTACGATGGGAGGAAAAAGATTGAGAAAATACATCTACCCGCAGGATCTGACGGCGCGTGCCACGATGTGGCTCTGGCAGCTGAACGATCTTGCGGCCATTGGCGCACTGTGTCTTGCAGGCGTATTCTGCGCCGCACAGCTTGGAACCGCGGCGCCGCTGCTGTGCGCGGCGGGATATGCGTTCCTGACCGTGCGCTTTGAGGGACAGTCCATCCGGGATTTTTTACACAGCGCGGGCGCGTATTTTTTCACACCGCGTGAATTCAGCTGGGATGGGGAAAGGGAAACGGAATGAAAACAGTAAAAAGGAAGACGGTGCGGCAGGGGACGCGCCGGATGATCAACGCGCAGGCTGTCACGCCATACGGCCTGCTCACATACCGGGGCGGGGAGACAGCCTTTTTCCTGCTGCGCCCGACGTGCATCTCCGTATTGCCGGAGGACGCTCTCGCGGCGCGGGTCGGGGCATTGGTGACGGTGTTCAAAAGCCAGCCGGAGCTGGAGATCCTGTGCCTCAATTCGCGGGAAAGCTTTGCCAACAATACACGGTATCTGGAGGCCCGCATCGGAGAAGAAGAAAACCCGTACATTGCGGATCTGTTGGAAAAAGATAAGGCGCACCTGGGCAGCGTACAGCTTCAGACCGCGACCGCGCGGGAATTTGTGCTGGCGGTGCGGCTGGAGGATGTGCGGGAAAAAGAGAAGTATCCGTATCTGGCACGTGTGGAAAAGCTCATCCGGGACCAGGGCTTCGATGTTCGGCGCGCGGACCTGGACGATGTGAAGCGGCTGATGGCGGTATATTTTGTACAGGACTTCACAAGCGAGCACTATGACGATTTTGACGGCCAGCGGTGGGTGGAATGGACGGGTGTGCAGGCGGACAGAAAAGCGCCGGACAGTGCGTCGCAGGAAGCGGCGGTCAAGGAATTTCTGGACCTTGCCGCGCCGTCCGTGCTGCGGTTTGAAACGGACCGGTTCATCTGCGGAAATACATACCGGTGCGTATGGGCGGTGCGGGGATATCCGGCTTCGACCACGGAACAGGCCCTTTTGCACAGGCTGGGTGAAAAGGCGGGTGTATCCGTACACATCTATACGCGCCGCGTTACGCCGGCGGAGGAGAAAAAGATATTGCAGAATGCGGATAAGGCGAACCGTCTGAAGGCGGGAAATACCGGGAACGTGCAGGATGTGGTGGAAGCGGAGAGCAACCTGCAGGATATGGCGGCAATGCTGACGCTTGCGCACCGGAACCAGGAGCCGTTTCTGCACACGGCTGTATTCATTGAGATGATCGCAAACGATCCGGAGCATCTGCGGATGCTGCAGAGCGAGGTGGAGGCGGAGCTGAACTGCTGCAAGATCAGCGCCGACCATCTGCTGCTGCGCCAGAAGCAGGGCTTCCAGTCCGTGATGCCGAGCGGATGGAACGCGTTCGGCACGCAGTATGAGCGGGTACTGCCCGCGTCCAGCGCCGCAAACCTGTATCCCATGTGCTATTCAGGCAAAACAGATCCCCGTGGCTTCCTGCTGGGACGGGACAAGTACGGCAGCAATGTTATCATCGACTTCGACCGGCGCACGGGCGGACGAACCAACAGCAGCGTCCTCATCCTGGGCAACAGCGGGCAGGGCAAGAGCCATCTGCTGCGCCTGCTGGTCATCAACGCGCTGGAAGCGGGAAAGAAAGTTTTGCTTCTGGACGCGGAGGACGAATACCGGGAGCTGACGCGGAATCTCGGCGGTGCATGTATGGATTGCTCGGGAGGAAAGGCAATGATCAATCCGCTGGAGCCGAAAAGATGGGATGCGGACGGGACAGGCACGGTGCTGGCGCAGCACATTTCTTTTCTGCGCGACTGGCTGCGGAGCTACAAGCCGCTCACCGATGCACAGGCCGATACGGTGGAGATCCTGCTGGAACAGCTGTACCGGGAACGAGGCATCACAAAGGAGACCGACATGTCCGTGCTCCGGCATGAAGATTTCCCGCTCCTCTCCGATTTGTACGCACTGCTGGAAAGGCAGGAGGGGCGAAACGGGGTGTTTACGGATGAAACGCTGCGGGAGCTTCGGCTCCATCTGCATTCGCTTTGCGTGGGGCCGGACAGCCTGTATTTCAACGGCCATACCAACATTGGCTCAGGCCGGTTCGTCACATTCGGTGTAAAATCCCTGCTGGAAGCGGGGCAGAACCTGCGCGACGCGATGCTGTTCAATATTTTCAGCTATATGAACAATGAACTGCTCCGTGCCGGAAATACTGTCGCGGCCATTGATGAACTGTACCTGTATCTCAACAACAAAACAGCCATCGGGTACATCCGGGCGTGCATGAAGCGGGCGAGGAAGAAAGAGTCCTCCCTGCTGCTGGCCAGCCAGAATGTCGAGGACTTTCTGCTGCCGGAGGCGGCGGAGCTGACAAAGCCGCTGTTCAGCATCCCGGCGTACCAGTTCCTGTTCCATCCGGGAACTGTGGACGGGGGAAAATACCGGGAAGCGCTGCAGCTGGAAGAATGTGAATATGGCGTGGTCAGGAGCTGTGCGCGGGGAAACTGCCTGTTCAAATGCGGGGACGAGCGGTACAACCTTCTTGTGAAGACGCCGCCGCACAAGCTGCGGTGTTATGGCACGGGGGGCGGACGCTGACGGACGGAGCGGAAACATTTTGTTGGTTCTGATACTACCTTTTTCCCGGACCGTGTGGTAATGTTGGTGCTGCAGGAGGTGCGGAAAATGGATACACAGAAATTCCCGCCGTGCCCGTATTGCGGGAGTACAGAGATGCGGACCGGATTTCAGACCTATGAGGCGACCGTGAAGAAACAGCGCGGGAGTATGATGGGCGGCAGC
>NZ_WWVY01000036.1:0-5817 GCF_009876955.1 Bittarella massiliensis (ex Durand et al. 2017)
GTTGCGAAGCTGGAGGCGTCGGTCTCTGCGGTGCTGAGTGTGGTGTACTGTCCGCCCATGTTGGAGCTGGTCTGCAGCTCGTAGGCGGTCTGCGCCGTGCCGGTGGATATCTCATGCCGCCATACGAAGGTGACACCCTGTGTGTCTTCCACAATAGCGCCCACAGGGGAGACACACACAGGCGTGCTCATCGCGTCCTGGGTGTTGACATGTATCCACTCGCTGATTCCTGTAGCGCCGGTGTTGGCTGTCACCTCTACCTGCCACTCAATATCGTCCGCAGTGAATGTATTTGCCGGGAAGTCGTGCCAGGTCTGCGCACCGCTGATGGTGACACTCTTGACGTCCTGCTGTCCCTGTGTGCGGTAGCGCAGCACGGCCGAAGTCTGGACGATTTCGCCGGGCGCATCTTCGGCTCCCTCTGCTGTGACAGACCAGCCGAAGCGGTTGACCTGGTGCTTCAGCACGCGGCCGCCGTCCGCCGGATACAGGTCTGCGGGCGTGACCGGCAGTTCCTTGTTATTGAAGGTGGTCCAGCTGCTTGCAGTGGTCCCGCCGCTGGTGTCCGCCACCTCGACCTGCCAGTCGATGTCCCCGGCGGGAAGCACACCTGCGGGGATCGTATAGCCTTGTGTGGCGTTGTTGATGGCATATTCTGTGTACGCCGGAGCACCGTTTTTCCTCCAGCGCAGCTTTGCCGATACTTGCCGAATGGAGCCGGACAGGTCGTCCGGTTTCGTGTAGCTCAAGCTCCACGAAAAGTTGACGGCAAAGCCCTTGTAGGTCGTGGCCCGGCTGGAGGGCGTCAGATCCGTCAGCCGGACAGCCGTGCTTTGGAACTGCACCGTGGCATACCCGCCGCTCGCCTGTGCGCCGGAACTGGACGTGACCACGACCTCCCATTCCATGCCGGGGTCGGCAGCGTTGGGAACAAGCCCTGTGTCGAAGTCGATGTATGTGTTGGGTCCGGGCACACGGACGGAAGTCCATGTGCCGGAGCCTTTTGCCCGATACTTGAAGTCCGAATACGCTATGGTGAGCGTTCCGTTGATGGGTTTCTCCGCCGTGACATTCCAGGAAAAACGGTGGTAAAACCCTTTTTTGATCGTCGTGTTGGCTGGGGAATAGCCGGATGGCGTGATCTTGCCCGCATGGGTCTGGATCGTCGCATAGGGCACATGGTCCGAGCCGTCCACCCAAAATTGGGCAGCGCCTGTCTGGTTCTCGGTCGTAATGCCGATCTGGCACGAGAGATTGCCAGCGCCCCTTACCCCGCCGGAGGTAATCTTCCATTCGGGGCCGTTCCAGCTCGGGCCTGCAATTTGCCCAAGGATCAGGCTGAGGGGGTACGGCGCATGGCAGTACACCGCAAGTACGGATGCGGAATCAAGGACCTCGCCGGAAGGCACCGGAGACTTATCAAAAAACAGCCAGCCCCAGTCCGCCTTGTCTGCACCCAGGTTGTCGATGCGCAGCTCACCCACACCGCCGGACAGATTCTTCAGATTTTGCGAACCGTTGCAGTATACGGTATACTGTCCCATGTATCCACGCCTTCTTTCTACCGCCGCACCAGTCCCATGCGGACGGTCATTTTCTCGTTTTCAAGCATGCGTTTGATGGCCACATACGTTTCAATGTCATCCACCTTGAAGATGTTCTGGCTGTTGTCCACGAAAGTGGCACCGCCGCCCTGCGCGGATATTAAGGCGCGGGACTGTTCGGCGGTATAGACCGCCTCGCCGCCCGCAAAGCGCATCAGCTCCGGCCCGTTTTCGCCAACCCAGCGCCAGCCGGGAGTGGCGGAACGAGTGCCGCGGGCGTAGCCCGCGCCGCCGATCTGCGCCTGCAGCTCGCCCATGCTGGGCACCTGTATCGTACCGGTGTTGATCATGGGCACGCCGCGGATCGCACTGATCAGCATGGCGATGCCGGATGTCACCAAAAACACCGCAGCGCCCACCATCAGCAGGTCCGCCGCCAGCATAACGAACTGGGAACCGGCCGCGGCTGCTGTTGGCCCCGCAGCGGCAAGCGCTTTCGTGGCTGAAGCGGTGCCCGTGGCCACGATACGCATGCCCAGGGCCGTGCCCGTCGCCTTTACGGCGATCAGCGCAAGCCCGCCGCTGACAAGCACCACTGCCGGATTCAGCTCCGACAGGAACCCGATGACGTCCGCGCCTACGCCGATGATGTCACCCGCTGCGTCCACGATGGCCAGTATCTGGTCTTCGTGATCCAGCAGCACCTGAGCAAAGGTCGTCTTAATTTTTGTCTCGATGGGCTCGATGCTTTTCGCAAGCTCCACATACCGCAGCTGCAGGTTGTAGTTGGCCTTCTCGGCCTCGATCATATCGGAGTTCCCGGTCTTGTAGCTCTCCCATAGTTCGTCCAGCCCTTCCTTGCGCAGCGTCTGCAAAGCAAGGTTCTGGCGGCTGGCCTCGGATCGTGTCCGGCCCAGGCGTTCGTTGAACTTATCCACATCCACGCCCAGGCGGCCCAGCAGCTCGGAGAACTGGCCCACAGCCTCGCCGGTGGCGATAGTCTCCTGCAGAGAATCGGCAAGAGATTCAATTTTCATGGTTTCCGGGAACTTGACGACCGCGCCCGCCAGCATGTCAATGACCTCATACGCCTTGTCCGCGTCATTGAAGCCGGTGGCAAGGATGTTGGAAAGCGCCTCCACCACTTCATTGGTGTCGCCTGTGACGGCATAGAGCTCACCGGCCTTGTTGTGTAGCTGTTCCATGCCCATGCCGGCGTCCCTGGCATTTTGCTCCAGGAAAGAAAGGTCGCGCCGCAGCTCCTTGGTCTGCTCCATCAGTTCGCCGCACTTGCTGATCACCGCGCTCAGCGCATTGCCGGCCAGCGTGCCAAGGGCTACATCGAATGTCTTTGCGCCCTTGCCGCCGTCCTCCATGCCCTTGCCCGCGCCTTTGGCGTTTTTCTCAAGGTCTTCAGCGGAACCGGATGCAGCGTCCATAACGTCCTGTGCGTCCGCCAAAGCCGCACCGAAATCATCGGATTTTTTTGTGTTTTTCTCGATCGAGGCCTGAAGGTTCAGCATGCGTTTTTCCAGCTTCAGAGCCTGGCTGCTGGTCTCGCCGTATTTATCGGCCAGGCGCTCGTGTTCCCGCTCACAGTTGGAAAGCTCATTCTGCTGGTTCACGATCGTGGCGTTGAGGATATCCAGTTCTTTCTGCGCCGCCTCGATGCCATTTGTGGTCGGTTCGATCTTCCACTTTTCAGCATTTTTCCGCGCTTTTTCCAGTGCGTCATCTGTTTTGGCCACGGCTTTCGCGGAATCTTCAGCCATGCCCTGCACCATGTTTTTGACCTGATCCAGCGTCTGCTTCACACGGCTGATGTCAAACTTCAGGCCGAGGACGACGCCATCATCCGAAGCTGTTGCCGGCACACATATCCCTCCTTGCCATGGCCGCGTCGTATTCGGCCTCGTAATCTACCGGGTCCAGCGCCACAGCGCGCTTGATGTCCGCATACCGCTCCCGCTCTTTGGGGTCGGATATCCTGCGCATATCCACGCTGCGGTAATAGATCGCATTCTTGATCTGGCTCTCAGGCGGCAAGCTGCGGAAAATGGACATGAACTGCCACCAGTGCATCCGCGCTGTGAAAAGGTCGATGCCCGCGTATACGCGGAAATCCCCCCAGATGCGCAGCGCGTCTTTTTTCCAGTCCAGGAGCCGTTCCGGCGGGGCCGGTTCATCCCCGCGGGGCGGATCGCCGCAAAAATAGAAGTCGAGCACCCCCTGGAAGTGCCCGGCTTCATTCTGCGGTATTTCACGGAATGTATTGAGCAGGATGACGTCGAATTGTTCCTCCGGCGTCAGGTCAGACGCCAGCACCGTTCCCACATACTTCATCCACCAGGCCCAGTCCGTCGGCACCTTTCGGCCCAGGATCTGGTCCGGCAGCTCCAGAATTGCCGGATACATTCGCAACCGCCTCCTTCAGCTCCGGGATCAGGAACTGCTCCACGACCTCCCGGCGTCCTCCCATGACCTCGCCGTAAATGTACGCACAGAGGCTGATGTGTTCGTTGATGTTCTCCGGGCGGCCGCCGAAGATCTCCCGGTATTCTTCAACGCCCAGCGTACCCTCGATGAAGGCGCGGCACATGGCTACGGCGTCCGAAAATTTTTTCAGCGCCTCCTGTGCCATGGTGTCCGTGCTCCGTCCGTCCTGCCCGCCGGGCTTCAGTTTGGCGTCCATCGCACAGAATGCCTGCGCGGCCTGAAGCACGCGGGGAAAATCCCGCGTAACGCCTTCCAGCATCCGTTTGTCCGAGATATCGCACGGGTATGCGCGGCCGCAAATGGTGATCTCGTGCTTTTTGGCGAACTCAAACCCCGCGCTCATTTCGACGCCGCCTTTGCCTCTGCGGCCTGCGGCGAAAACGTGGGCGTGCCGTCCTCACCGATGGTAACAGTTCCCTTTTGGGGAGTGCCCAGGATCTTGAGGCCGAAGCTGATGTTTTCGCGGTTTTGGGCGTCGCCGGACCCATCGTCCGTGATGGACAGCACGCCCTCTCCCTGACGGCCGTTGGGCTTGCCGCTGCCCAAATTGTCGTAGCACTCAATGAACTTGACTTTCCGGTTGTCGAGGTCGTACAGGCGGTCCATGATGGCGTCCTGCGCAGCGTCGCCAAACCTGCGGAAACCGGTGAAGGTACGGGATACGCTCACGCCCGTGACCTCGCTTTCGGCCACGCCCCGGCCCGCCATGTCGTAGTATTCCTGGCTTTGTTCGTTGATGCTGTTGCCGCGGGATGTGATGCCGACGGAAACCTCCGCCCATTGGGGCGAATCGTTTGCGCTGAGGTCGATCCACCAGCGGCGGTTCCATGTCATGGGGGTAATATATGTTCCAGGCATGCTTCGTCACTCCTTTTCATAGATCAGGGTGCCCTGAATTTTGTAGACACCATATTGGAAATTTTCGTCCCAGTCTGTAAAGGCTCCGTTTGAGGCGGAAATTGAGACAAAAGAAAGGCCGTTCCCGGAAAGAGGGACGCCCTTGCGGTTTTGCTGCTGGACCCAGTCCTGTAACTCTTCTGTAAAGTTGCAGTTATCCAGCCGCATGATGTCATCAGCCGTCATGCGGGTGGCAGCAATGATAAAGTTGTATTGCCAGGTGGCCGCTCCGCGCATATCCTGTTCGATGACGACAGAACCGGCCGGGAAGATCCCGTACCCCTCGGCGTCCGTCTCCAGCTGGTCGGTGCGCGCCTCCAGATCTTTCAGCGCGGGGCACTGTGCGAACAGGGCGCGGATATCGTTTAAAACAGCCATTATGGGCCTCCTAAAATGTTCCGGCGTTCATCCTCAATGATCCGGTCTTTTTCGGCAGCCATGAGGCGCTCAAGCCAGAAAGGACCGGCAAGGCGGTTAAACGTAGTGGTGTACCGGATGTCTTTGTTTGTAACGTGTTTCGGCTTGCGCCCGGCCATGACTTTCCCGAAATACAGATACTTGACCTGCGGGCCGCGGATGACGATGCGGCCGTTGGCCGGTTCCTGGCCCTGGGCGATGGCGTTCTCAATGCTGCTGTATGTGCGCTTGGGCACATACTTGGTGATGCGCCGCGCAACGTTTTTCACAAGATGCTGTTGGGCACGTCCGCCTTCTTCAAGCCCCAGGTCCTTTATGAGGTTTCCAAACTCCGGCAAATGAAAGTCGAGCTCCAGCATGCTCATTCCGTCGTCACCTCACAATGGGGCAGGCCGCCGAATGCACAGTGCACAAGGTTTTTGACAGTCAGGGGCTTGTCTGCGATCAACTCACGCTTGCTCTG
>NZ_WWVY01000037.1:0-2553 GCF_009876955.1 Bittarella massiliensis (ex Durand et al. 2017)
ATTGTACCAAGTCGCTGGCGCGACGGCTAGTGCAAGGTACATAATTCCGCTGCTTTTCCGAAAAAAATAGCAGTTTTTGTATTTATGTTGTATTGTTAAGTTACCACACTCCACAAACATCATAAACCGCCAACTGCTATGATTAGTTTAACATGGATTTCCAAACTCAACAACTACATATCTGATCTTTTTCCACGGCCACCGCCTTGAGAGACCTGTCATCTGTTGGCCTATTACTACATCTTTCAAGGAGGTTCCGTCATGGATTATCTAAAACTTTACCGGGAGATGATCTCCCTGCGTGGTCTTACTGACCATACTGTAAAATCTTATTCTACTTACATCCGCTCTTATCTGGATTACCTTCAAACCATTCTACTCAAACGGCCGGAGGACGTTTCCTGGGAGGAGCTCCGGGATTTTATCCGCTGGCTTCAGAAAGAGCGTTCCCTTTCTGACCGCACGATCAACCACTGTATCTCTCAACTCCATTTCTTCACCATGTATGTCCTGCACAAACCATGGGATCCCACCCAGCTCCCTATGCGGAAATTCGATTCCTATCTTCCGTTTGTTCCTACCCAGAAGGAAGCGGAACTTTTTATCTCCACTCTTTTGGACCTCAAACCAAAAGCTATGGTCGCTCTCATGTACTCTGCCGGGCTCAGGGTCGGGGAAGTCTGTAACCTCCGTTACTGCGATATCGAACGGAAAAATATGCGGATCCATGTCGCCCATTCCAAAAACCGTTCCGACCGCTACGCCATCCTTTCCCAAAAAGCTCTGGATATCCTCACCGACTACTGGTTTAGATACGGACGTCCAACCGGCTGGCTTTTCCCAAAACAGACGGATCCTTCCCGCCCCATTGATACTTTTTATATCTGCCGTCACATGCGGGCACATGAAGATTCCCTTGGATGGGAGCACCGGCTTACCTGTCATTCTTTCCGCCACGCTTTCGGCACCCACCTTTATGAAAATGGGGCAGATTTGCTGACCATTAAAAATCTCATGGGACACAAGTCCCTGAATTCTACCCTGATCTATATTCATCTTGCCTCGTATCAGGCAAGAAATGTGATGTCCCCTTTTGACCGGATCGGAGGTGCTTCCCATGAGTAATCTCAAAATTCAGAAGATCTGGCAGGATTCTTATGATGATTACTGCCAATCCGGACATTTCCAGTCCGAAGATCAGAAAAAAACTTCCCGCGCCATCCTGGCCTGTAAGTCCGGCAAGCTCGGAGTCAATGTCAGCGAATGCATGCAATGCGGACATGTAGCGTTCCACAATAATTCCTGCCGCAACCGGAACTGCCCCAACTGTCAGGCCATCCTGAAAGAAATCTGGGTGGATAAACGCAGGGCGGAAGTCATTGACTCCCCTTACTTCCATGTGGTGTTTACACTCCCGCACGAACTCAACCCTCTGATCTACTGTAATCAAAAGCTTCTTTACGGACTGCTCCATAAATGCTGCGCCGAAACGCTTCTGGAACTGTCTGCTGACAAAAAACACCTTGGAGCACAGCCTGGGATCATCCAGGTACTCCACACCTGGAATCAGGAACTGGACTACCATGTCCACATGCACTGTATCATTTCTGGAGGCGGGCTTACTTCTGACCGCAGGATCAGGAAGTCTTCCGCAAAGTTTTTCATCCCGGTCAGAGTCCTCCGGGATAAGTTCAAGGGGAAATATCTTTCTCTCCTGGATGCTCTGTACCAACAGGAGAAACTTATTTTTTCTTCTTCCTGTCAGGAATTGCAGGAGACCGGATGCTGGAAGGAATTTAAAAACAGCCTTTATAAAAAAGACTGGTGCCCTTATATTAAAGAGACCTTCAACGGCTTTGGCAATGCCATCGAGTATCTGGGACGATATACTCACCGGGTTGCTGTCTCCAACAACAGGATCCTTTCCGTCACAGAGGAAGAGGTTATCTTCTCTGCGCGGGGCAGGAAACCCGGTGACCCCAAACGGCAGATCACTCTCTGCCACAAAGAGTTTATCCGGCGGTTCCTGATGCATGTACTCCCCACCGGTTTCCAAAAGATCCGCTACTATGGATTTCTCAACAACCGGATGAAGTCCAAAAATCTGAAACTGATCTTCCGGATCCAGGGACGTCAGAGGTTCCGTCAGCGCTATGCAGGCCTAACTATGGCAGAACTGCTCAAAGCAGTATGGAACATCGATCTGGCTGTCTGCCCGGAATGCGGCTGTGCTTCCATGCAGCAGCTGGGGAGGAGCCATGCTCCTTTCCCATAAACTAAAGTTTTTTTCATACCGATTTTTTAAGGCCTCCCTCCGGAAGGTCTGCGAAGCATGCCCGGAAATCCGTTTATCACTAGAAATTCACCCAATCTTTCAGCTTTTCATAGGAAATATGAATTTTTTCGGCTCTCCGGAAAGATACAATCCCCATAAGTCTCCCGGCTGATCGTCCGCGAATTGGTACAATTGGAAAGAATCACATTCAGAGCAGTTCAATTTTACTCAGAACTGCTATTTTTCTTGCTCTGAATCTGATACTTTCCTAAAGAATT
>NZ_WWVY01000038.1:0-3459 GCF_009876955.1 Bittarella massiliensis (ex Durand et al. 2017)
AAATTCCCGTCGTTCGGCTGGTCGCCGAAATCGCCGCCATAAAAATATTTTCTCCGCCCATCTTCCGCGCTTCCCATGTCAATCGCATGGTCGCACCATTCCCAAACAAATGCGCCGCAAAATCCCGGGTACCGTTCCATCAGTTGAAAATAATCTTCGCCATCGCCCGGACCGTTTCCCATTGCGTGAGCATATTCACATAATAACAACGGTTTTTTCGCCTGTTTGTCTGAAAAATATTCAATGATCTCTGTGCAGGACGCATACATACGGCTGTATAGATCAAGCATCGACGTATTGTTTTTGTGCCCTCCGCTTTCATAAATACTGCCTTCATACTGCAAGAGCCTGGAAGGATCGTATTTTTTCACCCAAAGCGCGGCCTGCTCCAGCGAGGGCCCGTATCCGCTTTCATTTCCCAAAGACCAAATTACAACGCACGCGCTGTTTTTATCTCTCTCCACGCAGCGACGTACTCTGTCCATGACTGCCTTTTCAAATTGGGAATCCTGTACAAGCAAGCCCGGTGTTTTTTCCTGCGTTCCGCCATAAATCGAAATCGTCCCATGGCTTTCCAGATCTGCTTCGGCAATCACATAAAATCCATACATATCGCAAAGCTGGACAAACCAGGGCACATTCGGATAATGGCTTGTCCGTATCGCGTTAAAATTATATCGCTTCATCAAACGCAGATCTCGGATCACCTGTTCACGGTTAAGCGTATACCCCGTGACTGGGTCGCTATCATGCCGATTTACGCCTTTCAGGCGAATCGGCTTTCCGTTCAACTTCACGATTCCTGCTTCAATGCAAATCTCGCGGACTCCTGTTTTTTGTACAATATATTCTCCCGCACATTCCATCAGCAAGGTGTACAATCTCGGTTGTTCAGCGTTCCACAGCACCGCATTTTTCACTTCAAACCTGGCTCTGTTCCCGTCCGCCTGGGTCGTATCCAGCAATGCTCCGTCCGGTGAATAAAGACTGAGCTGGACCGGCAAATCTGCGCCGTTCCAGCTGAATTCCACTGTAATTTCAGCATCACTTTCGCATAGTCTCTTTGTATGAATAAAAAAGTCACGCAGATGCTGTATTGGCCGTTCTAAAAGATACACATCGCGGAATATCCCGGACATCCTAAACTTGTCTTGATCCTCCAGGTAACTTCCGTCACACCATTTTAACGCCAACACGGCCAGATGATTTTCTCCATCGTGTAAATACCGTGTGATATCCACCTCACTCGTAGAGTGAGACACCTGGCTATACGCAGCCAGAGTTCCATTGACATACAAATAAAAACAGCTGTCCACGCCCTCAAAGTTAATATAATATAACCTGTCAGCACGCAGCTGTCCCAACACAACCGTCCTGCGATATATCCCACATGGATTTTCAGATGGTACGTACGGAGGAATATAGGGAAATGGATAACGTACATTCGTGTATTGATGCTGGTCATATCCATGCATCTGCCAGCAGGAAGGAACTACGAGTTCATCCCAAGCAGAAATATCCGTTTGTGGGGCTATATCCTGCTCGGAAAGCAGTAAGGGCGCCTTTTCATACCGGAAGCGCCACTTTCCATTCAGTGAAATACAAGCTGGCGAAACGACATTGCCCCGCAGCGCGCTCACGCCGCTGTCAAAGGGGATATAGTAGGCGCGCGGCTCTTCGCAGTTCCAATGTAGCTGCTCCGGATTCTCATGATAGCCCGGAAGTTTCATATTTAATGTCCCCTCACTTCTCCTTGCAACTATGTGCGCTGCGCGTCTGTCTTTTATTTTCATTTTCCTGCAAAAAGCGCACCTCTGTCTCTGTATGTCCATCCAGCCAAATGTGTTTGAAGTCGGCAAGTGCTCTGTTCTCGTACCGGAGTATACTATATCCGGTTGCGGTCTCGGATGCATTCTTTACACGCACCGTATACGGGTCCGTCCACTGCTCCTTGATATCCGCATAGGTCAGACCGTGCCCAAATGGATAAAGTGGCTTTCCATCAAAAAAGCGGTAGGTTCGCCCCTTCATGCTGTAATCTGTAAATGGTGGCAGATCCTCCACGGTTCGATAAAACGTGACTGGCAGGCGACCACTGGGAGATACCCGGCCAAACAGAATATCAGCCAGTGCATTCCCTCCTTCTGCTCCGGGATAAAAGCATTGCAGAATCGCCGCGCACCGTTCATCCGCTTGCCGGAGATCAACGCAGCCTCCGGATACATTTACCAGCACCACAGGCTTTTCCGTATCCAATATCGCGCACAGCAACTGCTGTTGGATATCCGGCAGCGAAATATCTTTTCTGTCACCGCTATCAGCCCCATTGTATGCGTCCCCTTCCTCACCTTCAAGAAGAGGGCTCAGGCCCAGACACAACACGACCACGTCCGCAGCCTTTGCGGTATAGATTGCCTCATGCAGCGGCTTTTCCGCCCAAGGCAAGGCCTCCTTCTCCACAAGCACACTGCCGCGTGCATAATATACTTCTCCCCGGGCCTGTTCTTGTATGCCGCGCAGCAACGTCGTCCAATGCGAAGGCGTTCCGCTATAATTTCCCAGCAATACCGTTTTGTCATCGGCATTCGGGCCTATTACTGCAATTGTTTTTTCAGGGTTCAAAGGCAATATACCGTTATTTTTCAGCAATACGATGCTTTCTTGCGCCATCTTCCGGTTCAATTCACGGTGCTTTCTACATTCAATCACATTCATCGGAATGGAATCGTACACACAATCGTTATCAAACATGCCCAACCGGAAACGCGCTTCAAACAAACGCTCTACCGCACAGGTGACTGTATCTTCACTGATCAACCCACCCTCTACAGCGGCCTTCACCCAATGATATGCCTTCCCACAGTTGAGCTGACACCCATTGTTGACCGCCAACGCTGCGCTTTCTTTTTCATTTTTTGTCACATGGTGGTTTGCATTGATATCCTGAATCGCGCCGCAATCAGATACAACATAGCCGTCAAATTTCCATTCTTCATACAGTACACCCTTAAGGTATGTGCTGCTTGCACAGGCGGGCTCACCGTTGATCCGGTTATACGCGCCCATTACAGCCGCCGGCTTCGCATGCTCAATACAATATCGAAAGGCCCATAAATAGCTATCCGCCATATCCTCCGTGCTCACTTCTGCGTTGAACGAGTGCCGTCCCGCCTCCGGGCCGCTATGCGCCGCAAAATGTTTTACCGTCGCGTCCAGCTTACGATATTTGGGGTCCTCTCCTTCCTGCAGGCCGCGAATGAAAGCAGTCCCCATCCGCCCTGTCAGCAAGGGGTCTTCCCCATAGGTTTCATGTCCGCGTCCCCAGCGGGGGTCGCGGAACAGATTGATATTGGGGGACCAGAACGTAAGTCCCTGATAAATCCCGGTCTCTCCAAACGTTTTGTATTGATTGTACTTTGCGCGGGCCTCGTCAGAAATGGCCTGTGCTACGTGCTCCAA
>NZ_WWVY01000039.1:0-4669 GCF_009876955.1 Bittarella massiliensis (ex Durand et al. 2017)
TCTGACCTTTCTTTCGGCTTCTTCTCTTCTCTCAGGTCCGCTCCGTCCCCTCGGGACAGCTTAGTTATATTATCATAGCATCGGCTTCTTGTCAACACTTTTGGGAAAGTTTTTTTACGTCTTTTTTACTCATGATAGATATAGTGTCCTTCGTCCTTTTCGCTACCATATCTGTCTTCTATTTTGCATGCATTTTCCGCTTGCGCACCGGCTTTCTTTATATTACTATATACAGGGAAAGAAAAAGAGCTTTTCCGGGAGGGCGTCTTTGTATGATCCTGACAGTCAATGTGAGCAATTCCAATATTCTGCTGGGTGCTTACCAGGATGACAAGCAGTGTTTTTGTTCCAGTATGCATACCAATCTGTTAAAAAGCGCAGACGAATATGCTGTGCAGTTTGGGTCCGTCTTGTCTCTCTATGGTGCGCAGCCGGAGGATATTTCCGGCGTCATTCTTTCCTGCGTTGTGCCCTCTATGCTGGCCTGTGTCCGCAAGGCGCTGAACCACCTTTACATGGGACGCATCTATGTCGCAGGGCCGGGCCTCAAAACCGGGCTTTCCATCCGGACAGATGATCCCTCCCAGCTTGGCAGCGAACTGGTGTGCAGCGCCATTGCAGTTCTGGCCGACTATCCGCCTCCTTGCGTTATTATCTCTATGGACACCGCCGTTTCCATCACGGCTCTGGACAACCGGGGCGCACTGCGGGGCGGGGCCATTCTGCCGGGTGTAAAGATTGGCGTTGAAGCATTGTGCGCACGTACCGCACAACTACCGCAGATTGATTTGTCCGCTCCCGCTTGCGGGGTTCTGGGCACGAATAGTTCCGCCAGTATGCAGGCTGGCGCGATTTTTGGCACAGCTTCCATGCTGGACGGCATGATTGACCGCTTTGCCCAAGCTTTGGGCGGTACGCCCACCTGCGTTGCCAGCGGAGAGCTTGCTCCCGTAATCCTGCCGCATTGCCTCCATAAGATCTATTATCGTGAGAACCTTGTTCTGGACGGTCTGTATAGGCTCTACCAGAAAAACACAAAATAGAATACATCTTACATGATTTTGGTGTTCCGCTTCTTTATATTACATTATATAGGGGCGTGTACATAAATTAGCTTGCGCTGTATCCGCTTTAGGCGGAACAGCAGTAAAGGAGTACAATATGAAAAGCACAAAAACCACGTATCTTGTCCGCATCGCGCTTCTGATGGCTATTACCATCGTTCTGGCCGCCACACCGTTGGGCTATATTCCCGCCGGAGTGTTGTCCTTCACCATCATGGTACTTCCTGTCGCAATCGGCGGCGTTTTGATGGGGACGCCGGCCGGCCTGATTCTCGGTCTTACCTTTGGTGTAACGAGTTTTATTAAAGCCCCTACGGAGGCTCTGGGGCAGTTGATCTTGAGTTATAGCGGTCTGTTTACTGCGTTTGTCTGTATTGTGCCGCGCGTCTGCGTCGGACTTTTTGCCGGGCTGATGCACAATGTGATGAAAGGCCGCCAAAAGCAGCCCGCCTGGCTGTATCTGCTGGCTGGCGGCGGCTCCTCATTTGTAAACACAGCGCTGTTTGTGGGAATGATCTACCTGTTCTGCCATGGTATCGTAGAAAACGCGTTCGGGCTTGCAATCTGGTCTTCCACACTGCTGGGCGGCGTCGTGGAAATGGCCGCAAACGCCGTACTGACTATGGCTATCGCCAAAGCGCTGGAACGCTTTGTGCGGCCCGCAGCATAAGAATTCCCCCGACGACGCACAAAAAACGTTTCAAACGCTTGCAAAATTGAATTCTTATGATATGATAAATAGTGCCCTCCTTGTAAGGGAGGGCACTATATGAATGTGCGTCTGTAGCTCAGCTTGGATAGAGCGTTCGGCTCCGACAACTCCGACACCCCGCTGGGCGCAGCCGAAAAACCGCATAACAAAGCCATTTTTCAGCATCGCGTTCTCCGGTTTTATGGTAGTCTGACTACTATTTGACCACTTACAACCGAATAGTTGAAATCCGTCTTCGGACGGTTTTCATAGATGTGCGTCCGTAGCTCAGTTGGATAGAGCGTTCGGCTCCGACAACTGTGATATGTTTTCATTTCAACATCGAAGGGCTTGCAAACATGCGGTTTTATCGTGTGTTCAATTCTGTGAAAGCAGTAGCCTGACTACTGTTTGACGACTAAAATTAAATAGCTGAATCCCGTCCTGCATGATCGGTTTTCATACATGTGCGTCTGTAGCTCAGCTTGGATAGAGCGTTCGGCTCCGACCCGGAAGGCCGCTGGTTCGAGTCCAGTCAGGCGCACCAAAATTTGTAAACCCCGAATGATTTGCTGTCATGGTAAATCGTTCGGGGTTCTTTTTAGATTATTATCTCGCTTATGTATCAATCTTCTCGTTACGTGTTGACATTATTTCGGCGCACCGATACTATGTATATAGGTGATATCATGAAACACATCCGATCTATAAATAAGTACGAATGCTGCTTACCGGAATATCTGCAACACGACCTTGATGCTTATAAGGAAGGCTTAAAAAACAATTCTTCCCTAATAGATTGTTTATGGGGCGAATTATATGGCAGCATCAACGCAGCATTGATCAACGATGGTGCCATCACTCCCTTACAAGCTGATTATTTGAGAAAAAAATATCTATGGAAAGATGACACGGAGGACGATAATGGATATCAATGAAATTCTCAGAAAAAAGGCATGACAAAATATCGCCTTTCCGTATTAAGTGGCGTTCCTCATGCTACTCTAAATAATATTTGTAGCGGCCGGTCGCGTATTGAAAAATGCTCAGCCGAAACGCTGTATAAGCTGGCGCAAATTCTGCATGTGACAATAGAGGATTTAATTATTGATTCCATAAAAAGAGTTGAACCTCCGCAAAACGCCATTTCCTTTGAGTTGTTCAAAAGCAACATCTGTCATAGAATAAAAGACAGCGGAGATATCACATTTATTATCGAAACCTTAAAATCTAACGAAATACGGCGATATTACGACAAAAAGCAATATCCTCAGGCCTTCTATTTATTAGCGATGGTAGACTACCTGAGTCGAGAACACAGACTGCCTTTGTATAATGCCTATAACGATATGCGTAAACAAAAACTCGCTGACCCCATATATCCCCAAAGCATTCTCGCCTTGGCGAAAGTTATGGAGGACGATTCAATCCTATCTGATAGCCTTGAAAAAGCCATCCCTGAATTTAGGAGCTTTAACATTGCAGAAAACGAGATATGGAATATCGTTTAATAAAATTGAATTTCACCGCCCCCTCCTCTGTGTTCCATCTATGCTTCCATGGCCGCATATCACCCAGCAAAAGAAAATGGTACCGCTAGGTTATGTTTTCCTAGTGGTACCGTTTTTGCCTCATCAGTGAAGCAAGTTGAGTTCTTCGGTGTACTTTTCCAAATCAAAAGCCTTCCCATCACGCATTGCGTCATATATCTGCCCGACCACAGCAACCGCAATTTTTTCCTTTGCCATAGCCGCAGTGTTGCCAGTGGCCAAAAGCCGATCAAATGTGATTCTGGTGATGGGCGGATTATTTTCCCGGAGCTGTTTCTCAACCACATCAATGAGCAGCTTTTTCAACCGAGGATTTGTCTTTTCTCCCATGAGATCCTCCCTCTTACATACCACCAAAGATTTGTATATTATTCTCAAGTTCCTCTTCCGCAGGAACCATCTGTGGGAAGTCGATACCGTCGATACAGCTTTCATAAAGATAATCCTTTATTTCCGCCATATCTCCGCTTTCATAGTACTTTATCAGCAGCATCGTAAAGTCTCTCTGCTTTTCAATAGGTACAGAAATAATCCCGCAACCTGAGGCAATCATTTCAGCATTCCCAGCTAACATAGCGGTACGTTTATTTCCATCCAAAAACATCTGCTTTCGCATAATATACAGCATAAGGGTTAATGCCCGTTCAGTCGGCTCCGGTATTTCACGGATCCGCAGCAAATCCGCCTTGATTTGAGACTCAATAGGCATCTCTGGCCTCCACGTCGTTCCGCCGATTGTGACCGGAACATTCCGTATAAACCCCGCATTGTAGACCAAATTGTCACCGCCTACCAGACGATTAATCTGACAAACGAAAGAATAATCCACAGGACAGTCCAGACTATCCAGCACAAACTGCCATGCATGCTTTAGATTGTTGACCGCGATGATGTCCTTGACCGACACTCCTGCGACACTCAGCCCGTTAAAAATAGCCTCGGTGTCTGGATATGTTACGGCAAGCCCCTCTAGATGAGCACTCTTCCAAATATAATCCACGATGTTGCGTTTTGCCACAAAGACATTCTGTTCCACAGTCATATGATATTTTGATTGCATCCATGTCACCCCCAGCGAGTTATGTTGAATTCCTGCCCCTTATTTTATCACGGTACGGAGGAAAAGACTAGGTTTTTATAATAGTAAGTTTGTACAAAGGCGCTGACCGATCCAGTTCCCTGAATTTACATCATTTCTCAGCATACAAACCCAATAGACCTCAAAGATAAGGGCTATTGGGCTTGATTTTCTTTTTGCTACAGCCCCATCGCCTCGGCCAGCTTCTCCTGTGCGAGCTTTTTGTTCTTGTCGAAAGCATGGCTGTAAATGTCCAATGTGGTGCTGGGCTGTGCGTGCCCCAGCA